>NZ_JBEXWB010000089.1:0-18983 GCF_040629645.1 Streptomyces sp. NPDC005899
GGTCACACGGGTGCTCTCCCGCCCCCCGGACGCGGGGCCACCCCGGGCCGTTGGGCGGCTGTCGCGGGCGCCCCCCGGCGCGCCCCCTCGGCGGGTGACGAAGGGGCCGGGAACGCGTTGCCTGCCGGTAACGCCTCGCCCGCCGGTAACGCGTCGTCCGCCGGGTCCACTGCAGGGGCAGCGAGAGCCCGGGGACCAGGTCCGTCACGGCGCCGGACGGGCGGGATCCGGCTTCCACGCCCTGACCGCAGGGCTCCTCACTGCCGCCGGCGATCCTTCACCGGCAGCATCACACGGCCGCTCCCGGGGGCGGGCGCCCCACCGCTGGCACCGTGACGTGCATCACACCGAACTCATGTCACGGACGGGCGGCACCTTCCATCTGGTGGGTGTCAGCAGCGCACCGAGAAAGGCGAGACGATGAGTGCACAGCACGAAGGCGGCCGGGCGGGCATCCACCACGTTCTGATCCTAGGGGCGGGTTACGCGGGCCTGTCCGCGGCCGTCCAGCTCGCGGCCCGGGTCAAGCGGAGCGAGGACGTCCGGATCACCCTGGTGAGTGCCCAGGAGCGGTTCACCGAGCGTCTGCGGCTGCACATGACGGCGACCGGGCAGCAGCTCGCCGACCTGCGCATCCCCGACCTGCTGGGAAACACCGGCGTGCAGTTCGTGCAGGGCTGGGTGACGGCCGTGGACGCGGGAGCGAGGACGGTACGGGTCGATGACGACCGGGATCTGCCGTACGACACGCTGGTCTACGGGCTGGGCAGCGTGGCCGACACGACGGCGGTTCCGGGAGCCGAGGCCCGCGCGTACTGCCTGAACAGTGCCCAGGACGCCGAAGCGATGGCAGACCGGCTGAGGGGGCTCGGCAGCGGCACGGTGGTGGTCTGCGGCAGCGGGCTGACAGGTGTCGAGTCGGCCGCGGAGATCGCGGAGCAGCGCCCGGAGCTGAACGTGGTGCTGCTGGGCCGGCAGGAGCCCGGTGCGGCCATGAACGCGAAGGCCAGGGCCTATCTGCAGGCAGCGCTCGACCGGCTGGGTGTCCAGGTGCGCAGCGACGTCGAGGTGGCGAGGGTGCTGCCCGGTGCGGTCGAGTTGGTGGGCGGGGAGAGCGTCGCCGCCGATGTGGTCGCGTGGACCAGCGGTACCCGGGGGTCACCGCTGGCGGCCGCCGCCGGGCTGGCTGTCGATGAGCACGATCGCGTCGTCACCGACACCGCACTGCGATCGGTGTCGCATCCGGAGGTGCACGCGGTGGGCGACGCGGCCTCGATACGCCAGGGCTACGGTGTCATGCACGGCACCTGCCAAGGTGGCATGCCCACCGGTGTGCACGCCGCGCTGTCGATCTTCCGCACCCTGCACGGCAAGCAGCCCAAGTCGTTCCGTTTCGGTTATTACCACACCCCGGTGAGCCTGGGACGGCACGATGCGGTGGTGCAGTTCACCCGCCCCGACGACAGCCCGCGGCGTATTCACCTGACCGGCCGTTTCGCGGCCCGGTATAAGGAGACGGTGACCGCCTCTCCCTGGCCGACATTCGGCCGAATGAAGAAGATGCCCGCTTCGGGTGCGTTCTGGCCCCGTGGTGGGCGTTTCACCCGGATCGTGCGGGAGGCGCGATGACCGACCTGCCCGCGGACGCCGACGAGCAGGTGTTCCATCAGTACCGGCGTCTGCTGTTCTCGGTGGCCTACCGCCTTCTGGGCAGTGCGGCCGATGCCGAGGACGCGGTGCAGGACGCCTGGATCAAGTGGTCGGCCGCCGAACGCTCACGGGTGAACGATCCCAAGGCGTACCTGACGCGCATCGTGTCGAACCTGGCTCTGGAACGGCTGCGCGCCACCCGGCACAAGCGTGAGACCTACGTGGGGCCGTGGCTTCCCGAGCCCATCCTCACCGGCGGGGACGGGGCCGAGGTGGTCACCGACGCCGAGTCGGTGTCCATGGCCATGCTGGTGGTGCTGGAGACGCTCAGCCCGCTCGAGCGGGCGGTGTTCGTACTGAAGGAGGTCTTCGGCTTCAGCCACGCCGAAATCGGTGAGACCGTGGAACGGTCGGAGGCCGCCGTGCGGCAGGCAGCCCACCGTGCCCGCGAGCACGTGCGGGCCCGACGGCCGCGCTTCACCGCTGACCGGTCCCGGCAGCGGCAGGTCACCGAGCGGTTCTTCTCCGCAGCGACCGGCGGTGACATCAACACCCTCATGGAGTTGCTGTCCCCCGACGTGACCCTGTGGACCGACGGTGGCGGCAAGGTCCGCCAGGCGCTGCACCCGGTCACGGGCGCGCAGACGGTGGCCGGCTGGTTCGCAGCGCTGGGTACGGTGCGTTACCAGGGCATCGAGCCTGCCGACATGCGTGCCGAACTGATCGAGATCAACAGCGGGCCAGGCATCCTGTTCGCCGGACCGGACCGGGTGATCGCGACTGTCACCTTCGATTTCGACGCCGCCGGCCGCATCACCGCCATCCACAACGTGGCCAACCCGGACAAGCTCCAGGCGGTCGCCGACGGCACCACTCACGACGTCGGTGCACAGTGAGCCTGAGGTGGGACCGGGAGGGGCTGCGACGAAGGCTGCCGGATCAGGGCGGTATCCGGTGCAGGGGTGGCCCGGTCTTCCGCCAGGCCATGGAAGCCCCGGCCCGCCCGTCGTCATGCCCGGGGTGAACTGTCGGCCGTCGGCCCGGCTCCGGGCGCCTGGGGCTGCCGCCGGGCGTGACTCGTTCAGGGCCTGAACGGCACGGATGACCGGTTCCTCGGGGCACCCTTCCGGTTCGCCACCGACCGCCAGCTGACCGGTTACGTCCTCGGGCAGGCATGGCTGGGCGGAACGCTCAAACGCCGCTACGCCGGGTCCCCGTTCGTCGAGGACGAGGACTTCGCCGAGCGCAGGTGGCGCGTCGGATACGTCAGGTCCGCGAAGGTGTGGACCGTCGTACCGGCCCGGTTCGCCCCCCTGCTGCGCCAGCAGATCCGCTGGAAGAAGAGCTTCATCCGCAACCTGTTCTTCACCGGCTCCTTCATGTGGCGCCGCGGCCCGGGACCCGCCGCGCTGTACTACGGCCACGTCCTGTGGGTGCTCGCCGCGCCGGTCATGGCCTTCCGCCATCTGGTCTGGGCGCCGGCCCACGGCGCCCTCTTCCTGACCTTCCTCTACCTGTGCGGAGTGATCCTCAAGGGATGCGCCTGGGGCCTCGCCTACCGGATCGACCATCCAGGGGACCGCCGCTGGCGCTACCGGCCACTCATGAGTCTGTTCTCCTCGGTGCTGCTCGCCTGGCTGCTGCCCTACTCCTTGCTGACGGTCCGTCGTGGCGTGTGGTCGAGGAACACGACGTGAGGCATCTGCGCCGCCGCGCCCTGGCAGGACTGGCCGCGCTGCTGAGCGCCGCCGTCGTCACCGCCCTGTACGTTCTCGTCCTCACCCGGGGGACCTTGCCATGACCGGCGCCGAACTCGTCCCGCACCGCCACGCGGTGAGGGAGCGCGCGGTACGGACACTGCTCGGCGTGCTGGCTCTCGCCCTGATCGGCGCGCCCTTCTACGCAGTAGGGCGTTACGAGGCCTTCCGCCGGGCGGTGGCGGAGCAGCAGGGACCACCGCGGGCGGCCGCCCCGCAGCCCGCCGGTCGCCCGGGGCCGCCCGCACGGGACGCGGGTGCGGGCGACACCTCCCCCGTGGTGCTCGCCTACCACGACATCGGCCGCGGCGGCCGGAGCCGTTACACGGTCACCCCGCAGGCTTTCGACGCGCAGCTGGCGGCGCTCGCGGCGGCCGGCTACCGCAGTCTGAGCAGCGAGGAGTTCGTCGCCTACCTGCGCGGCGGACGGGCGCCCGCCCCCCGTTCGGTGTTCCTGACCTTCGACGACGGGACGCACGGACTGTGGGTCCACGCCGACCGGATTCTGGCCAGGTACCGGATGCGGGCCGCCGCCTTCCTCATCACGGGTTCCGTCGGGAAGCACCGCCCGTACTACCTCTCCTGGCAGGAGATCGGCCGGATGGCCAAGTCCGGGCGCTGGGACTTCCAGGACCACACCCACTCCCTGCACCGGCGCGTGCAGGTGGACGCGGCCCACCGGGTCGCCCCGGCCCTGACCGGTCGGCTGTGGCTACCCCGGCTGGAGCGGCCCGAGACGGAACGGGAGTACCGCGGGCGGATCGAGAGGGACCTCGACCGGTCGGTCGACGAGATCACTCGCCACGGTCTCCCCCGGCCGCGGCTCTTCGCGTACCCCTTCTCCGAAGCGGGCCACCGGGCCGCACCGCAGTCCACGGAGCGGGCTCTGCGCGCGGTGCTCGACGAGCGGTTCGCCGCCGGCCTGACCAACACATCGCTGCGCCCCATGCCCGCCGGGCGCCGGGCGGCGGCGGCCCGGCAGGTGCAGCGGATCGAGGTCCTCGGCTCCACCGACGCACGCAGTCTGCTGACCGCGGTCGAGCGCTGGACGTCGGTGTCCCCCGCCGAGTGTCCCGCCCCGCTCACGGAGGGGCACCTGTGGCGAAGCAACGACGGCTCCCAGCTCACCGGTTCCGGAGTGTTCACCGGTGCCGGACCCTACCCCGGCCGGACGGGCTACGCCGCCGCCTCGTACCGGCCGACCAGTTCCGCGGACTGGAGCCACTACACCGTGGACGTCCGGGTCGGCCGACTGCGCGAGGCGCTGAACAGCGCCGGGCTGGTCGTGCGCGACGGCAGCCTCGACCCGCTCGAGGTGTCGGTCAGCTTCAGCTATGTACGCCTGCGGGAGCTGCGCAACGGCCGATGGTACGAGATCGACCGCCGCACACTCACCGACGCCACCGAACACCGGGTCGGCCTGACGGTGGAGGGCGACCGCACCGTCGTCGTCGTCGACGGCAGGACACGGATCGAGCGACGGTCCGCGCGCGCGACCGGCGGGGACGCGACGGGAGGAATCGCCCTGAGCGTGCGCAGCAGCGGCTCCGGCGGCTGGCCGCGCTTCGTCTCCCTGGCGGTACACCCGTCGGCCGGCGGCACCGGAGGGGGCGGCGCGGACGGGCGGGCAGTTCGGCCTCGATGACGTCGGCCGCCCACCGGACACCGCCCTCCCGCACCGTCCGTTGCCGGACGTCGGCCGACCGTGCGGCGACCTCGGGACAGTCAACCCAGGGCCTCGGGCCGGCGGCCGCGCGTACGTGGAGGAGCCGGCATGCCCGACACCACGCCGCTCGTCCCGATGGCCCCGCACGCCACCGTCAGCGCTTTCGACCACCTGCGGGCCGTCCAGTCCGAGGACGCAGACGTCACCCGCCGACGCGGCGGCGTCGAACCGAGGATGCCCGGGCTGCTCCCCTGCGTCGCCGACACTCTGCGCCGGCTGGAGGACCGACGGCGTGGGCCGATCCTTCGATGCACACGCCGCACCGATCGGTGCGCGCTCCTGTCAGGTCATGTCCCGCCCGGGCGAAGCCTGGAGAGCAGGTCCCGGCGGCCGGGCAGAACGACGCGAAGACGGCCCAGCAGGGCGTCAGTCAGTGCCCGAGCCACGACCACGGGAACCTGAACATCCGATGTCAGTACCCCTTGCTAGCGTCACCACCATGGCGAACCGTTCCTATCTCTACTCCGCGGACTCGATGCCGAACGAGGCGAAGATTCCCGAGCGGATCCGATGCATATCCGAGCACAGCTGGGACGTCCCGCTCGCTCACAAGCTCATGGTGGGGCGCGGAACGACGATCGTCCCGTCCATGATCTGGAATCCTCCGATCGGCATCGCTGCGGACTACGACGACGGGGCCGCCCTGCTCCGCAACCTTCTGCACGCGGTCGGCCGGGGTCTGGAGGAGGACGCCGAGTTCGCCGCGTGCGTGGCCAGGACCACCGCCCACCTCGAGCAGCAGCAGGCGAAGTACTTCCTCCTCGAGACCGGGGAGATCGTCTCGATGACGGACGACGACCCGCCAGCGAGCGTGCGGCGTCTGGCGTCCGAGGACGTACCCGAAGCCGTCGCCATGGCGGAGGCTGCGATCGCCGGCCGGAACGACGACTGGCTGGCCTCGGTTCGAGCCGACTGGCAGCAGCACTTCGCGTCCTTCTACAGCGAGACCCTCTACTTCTCCTTCCCCGACTGACCAGGCCCGAGGCGCGGTACCGGGCGATCCCGACCTGACCCGAACAACAGGACCTATGGCAGCCAGTCCCCCGGGGCCTCCGTCCGGGCGCCATCGGGACCGCGACCGGTCCGACGGCAGGCGGGCCGCCGACTCCCGGCGGCCTCCGGCGTCGAGCTGGACCACGGTCAGGAGCTCCGGCCCGCTCCGCGGTGGGCGGGCCGGCGTGGGACACGACGACGCCTGGGGTGTCCGGGGGCGGAGGTGGCCTTCCTGTCACACCGTAAGCGGGGGATGCTGTCTCTCCAACTGTCCGAAGAAGGCGGGGGCTATGGAGAGTTCTGAGGGCCTGGCGTTAGCGGCTGTTCAGGTCATGACGGCCGCGGCATCGGGTGCCGCCACGTCCGTCGGACAGGCCGTCGGCGATCTGGTGCGCTCCAGGATCGGCGGTTCCGAGCCGGGCCGGACGGTTCTGAGCGATCTGGCCGAGAATCCCGAGGACCCGACGCGCGTGGACGCACTGCGCGGCACACTCCAGGAGGAGCTCGCCGCCGATCCGGCGTTCAGGGGGCAGTTGAGAGGCGCTCTCTCAGGACCACCGCCCGCCTACGCCCCGCATCAGGCGACCGGCAGCATCGTCGTCGGGAGCAGCAGGGTGCGGGGCAGCCACTTCTCCTTGGGGCCCTTGACAGTCACCAATACCCGCAACTCTTCGGGATCGTGGTTCGCCATCGTCGTCCTGGCGCTGCTGGTGCTGGTCCTTGCGGTGTACGGAGGGGTGAAACTGGCGACCGGAGAGGATCCGCCGACTTCCGGTGGCGCGCCGGAGACGGAGCGCGTGATCCTCGAGGACGCTGCCCGGACCCAGGAAGTGCTCCCCGGTCTGGGCAGTCTGCCCACCGGCTGGGCCGTCAAGGACGGCTCTCCGCGCGAGATGGCCTGCCCGGCAGAGGGGACCGGCTGTGAAGGCACCCTGGTCAGCGCATCGGCGGAATACGTACCCGCCGGCGGTCCCGACGTCGTCGTGATCGAGCTGCGCTCCTACGGCACTGTGGAGGCTGCTTCCGCCGGGTACCAGGCGATGGCTCAGCAGCAAAAGGATCGCGGCCAGAACGGGCTGGACCCACTCTCCCTGCCTGGCGTGGGTGGTGATGAGGCCATGGCCGTGTCCTGGGCCGTTCACGGCAATCCGGCGGAACCCGATATGACGGAGGCAACCGGAGCGACCTCCGTCCTCAGGGTGGGCACGCTCACCGCGACCGTCCTACTCCGCGACGAAGGCGCGGGCGGCACGGATCTCGATGTCCTCCAGGCGCTGACGGCGGCCGTGGCAGCTCGCGCCGGCGAGGCCGTCACCGGACAGCGACCCACTGCGGCGGTGCAGCTCTGACCAGCCGGGCACTGCCGCTCCGGGTGCTACCCGCGAGGCACCGGCACGGTCGCCCGCCTCAGCACCGGCTCGGAAGCCATGCGCCGAAAGCCCCGCTTCCGCAGCACCGGGTCGAGGCGGGCGCGGGCGTTCCCCGACCGCGAGGCGGTGGTCCGGGACGGCCACCCGGCGCCAGGGACAGGCACCGGACCCCTCGCTACGACGTCGGCAAGGCCGTCGAACGCCACGGGACCCTCAAAGCCATCGGCAAGCCTGGAAGATCTTGCCAGATGGAGAACGAGGTGAGTACCTGCTCATGGTGTCGGCATTCCGAGAGCCGCGAGTTCGTGACGGTGATCGGTGCCACACCCGAGTCACCAGCGGCAATTCGGCAGGACAGGTGCACGCCACCGGCACCGACGCATAGGCTTCGGACGTGACGAGCCGTAGCCGCATTTCCGGCCTGGTGGGCCTCCCCGTGATCGTTCTCGGGGTGGCCGTAGCACTGTTCCGCACGTTACTTCTCGAGGAAGCCAGACCTGTACCCGGTATGCATCCGAGGGTTCCTCCCCCGGACGGCTTGCTCGAGAGAGAAAACGAGTACGTGGCCTGGCTGGACTCCTATGTCTCATGGCTGGTTCGAGTCGCCAGGTCGCATCGGAGGCGCTTCGTGGTGCTGACCTGCGCATCAGGGCTTTCCGCGCTTGCGATCAGTCCTGCTGTGGCCGTCCGGGCACCGGTCTGGATACCCGCTGCCCTGGGCTTCGTCACCGCAGCCTGCCAATTTCTTCTGGTCATCGGGCAGGACCAGAAGCTGTACCTGCTGATGCACGAACAGTCCGTGAAGCTGCAGAAGATGCGGAGGGACTTCGGCTTCGACACAGAGCCGACACAGGACAGCTGGATGATGCGAAGGCGGTTCACGGAGTTCCGCCAGGCCGTGGAGAAGATCAAGGAAGACTACGGGCAGCAGATATTCAGGATCAGAGGCCAGGAGCCGCCGCCGCCACCGCAGACGGCGATCGCCGGGCCGTGAGTGCCTGTCTCCGATGCCGAGGTGCCGAGCGGGAGAGGTCGGTGGTCACGTCGGCCGTCCAGCCCGGCCATGACGGCGAGAGGGACGAACGGGGCGGGGCGCTGCGTCCGCAGCGCACGGCACGCGCCATCGCGTCGGCACGGATGTGTCTCCCCCGGTGGGGACGGCGCGCTACTCGTGCGTGTCGGCGGGGACGAGATGGTGGGCGACGCTGCGCAGCTTCTCGCAGGTCTCCTCGTGTTCGCGTTCGGGCTGGGACTGCCGGACGATGCCGGCCCCGGCCTGGATCCAGCACCGGCCGTCCCGTCGGAAGATGCTGCGCAGCACGAGGGCGGCGTCGAGGGTGCCGTCGGAGTCGAAGGTGAGAACCGCGCCTGCGTACAGGCCGCGCGGCTTTCCCTCGAGTCGTCGGATCAGGGGATATGCGGGAGCTTTGGGGATCCCTGTGGCGGTGATCGCGGGGAAGAGGGCCGCGAACGCGTCCCAGGGGCCGTAGCCGGGGCGCAGGTGGCCCGTGACCGTGGAGGCCAGGTGCTGGACGGTGCCGCGGTCGAGGACGTTCAGGTACTCGCTGACACCGGTGTCGTCGCACACCGTGCCGAGGTCCTCCAGCGCGAGTCTGACGGAGATGGCGTGCTCGTGGATCTCCTTGGGATCGCTGAGGAGGTCAGCGCGGAGCCGGGCGTCGTCGTCGGGCTTCCCGGTCCGGGCCCGGGTGCCGGCCAGGGGACGCGTGGTGACGCGGCCGTCGGCGGTGACCTCGGCCACCGTCTCGGGACTGAACCCGGCCGCCTGGACGCCGCCGAGGTCGAGCAGGAACGAGCGTGCCGGGGTGTTGGCCCGTCGCCCCGCGACGTAGCTGCTGACCAGGTCCACCGCGGCCGGTACAGGGATCTGCCTGGAGAGGATGACCTTTTCCAGCGGGCTGTGCCCGCGCACTTCCACCAGGGCCTCCGCGACCGCGGCCCGGTAGTTGCCGGTGTCATCCAGCGGGAGCGGGATGCGTCCGGTCGGCTCCGGCGCAGGTGCGGGGCCGGCTGACCGGACTCGGTCGACGATCAGGTCCAGCCGCTCGGCGGTGACGGACCGGACGAGGACCTCCGTTCCGTCGGTGGGCACGATCAGGTGCAGCAGGGTCTCCGTGCCCTCGGAGCTCTCTCCGGCCAGTGCGGCTCCCAGTTCGAACGCCGCCCAGCCGTACGCTCGCCAGCCCGCCACCGGAACAGCCGCGAGGCGTGCCCCCACGTGTTCCAGGTCCGCGGCTTCTCCTCCGCCCAGCCGGACCGAGGCCAGCGCGCCGCCGGCCAGACTCCAGCCGGCACTGCTCTCGTACAACAGGTGCGGGTCGAACAGGTGGCTGCGCACCAGCCGGGACATCAGCAGCAGTGGGTCTTCCTGCAGCGGCAGGCGCACCTCCAGGTACGTCCCACGGGTCATCGCGCTCCTTCCCTTCTCGCTCCGCCCTGCGGGCGGCGGCCCCGCACGCTGATCAGCGGGTAGGAGTTGACGACGAAGTCCGGGTGCTGCAACAACTCCCGGAACCGGTCCAGTTCGGTGGCCGACACACCGGAAGCTGTCAGCCGGTCGCTGACCTGGTCGATGTTGTGCCGATGCAGGGCGATACCCGCACTCCCGCCCGGCCACGCCTCGGCGTAGGTGTTCGAGCTGAGTTCCCGTAGCCCGGCGGCCGCCATCGCTCCCAGCGCGCGGCCGGATCGGCGCCGGCCCTCTCCAGCAAGGCCAGCAACGTCGAATGGACCCGGTCGAACAGCGCTGCCGACGAGGCGTCCGGCGCCGCCAGGACCGGCGTCCAACCGCAGTCGAACTCCTCCAGCACCAGCCATCCACCCGGCCTCAGGGCTCCCACCAGTTTGTCGAGCACCTCGAACCGATCCGGCAGGTGCAACAGAACCAGCCGGGCGTGGACGAGGTCGTAGTCCTCTCCCGGCAGCGGGTCGTGGACGATGTCGTGCCGCAGCAGACGCACGTGAGCGGGACGGTGCCGTGAGGCGGCCCAGCGCGGTTCGAGTTCGGTGACCGTCACCTCACCCTCCGGCCCGACCCGTTTCCCGAGCCAGTCACCCAACGAGGCACTGCCGCCACCGACTTCCAGGCATCGCCACCCCGTGACAGGCCCGATCAGTTCCAGCTGGCGCCGGGACACAGGGTCGTAGCACGATTCCAGGGCGGAGAAGCGGCCTGCGGTCTGAGCGGCGTCGCTGTCGAAGAGGTAGTGGGACACGGGCTGCCTCCATCTGCAGGAGGGGAGGGCTCCCTCACATAGTCACGGAGTCCATCCGGTCAACACAGGGCGCGTAAGGGGCAGGCCGGTGGCAGAGCGCACGCCTGGCCTACTCAGCGGTGGTACCCGGTGGTGCCGGTTGGACTATCCGGCGCCCTGCCTCCGGCAGACGGTGACCGTCTTCATCGGCGCCGACCTGCCACCGCGAGCCGGCGTCACTGCCTGGCCCCGCTGCCCGAGCGCATCGCACGCACCCGCTCCGGCCCGCACGCGTGCGCGTGAGCAGCCGTGCCGGCCTCGCCGAGGCCGAACCCGGCCGGATCATCCAGCCCCGCTGTCCCACTGACCCGCCGGGTCCATGACGACGACCACCGTGCCTACGGGGCACGGCAGGTGCGCCTCGTCACGGCGTGGGTGGGGGCTCGACGGCGGTCAGGACCAGGACGGCCTGGTCGTCGTCGACCTCCTGCCCCCCGGTGAAGGCGTGCACGGCCCGCGCCACACCGTCGACGACGCCCTGGGCTCCGTCCGCGGGATCGGCGGCTGCGAGGGTCGTGGCGAGGCGTTCCTCACCGAACTGCTCCGTGTCCTGGTCGCGGGCTTCGGTGATGCCGTCGGTGTAGAGCACCAGGGTCTCGCCCGGGTCCAGGTGGAGTCGGCAGGGCGTGAGGTGGGGGTCGGGGGTGACGCCCAGGAGGAGTCCTGGGGCATCGAGCGGGTGGGCGGTGCGGTCGGCTTCGAGGTGGAGGGGCAGGGTGTGCCCGGCGCGGACCAGTTCGACGTCGAGGCCGGTGGGGGTGGGGGTGAGCTGGCCGTAGACGAGGGTGACGAAACCGGTGTCGTGGCGGTGTGGGCGGTTGAGCAGGGCGCGGTTGACCGCCTGGACGACGTCTCTGGGGGTGGGGAGGAGGGGGGCGACTGCGCGAGCCGTGTGGCGGACCAGGGCGGTGGTGGTCGCGGCCAGCGCGCCGCGTCCGCAGACGTCGCCGAGGAGGAAGGCCCAGCGGCCGTCCTCCAGGGGGAAGAGGTCGTAGAAGTCGCCGCCGATGTCGAGGCCTTCGCCGGCGGGATGATAGGAAGCGGCGACGTCCGTGCCGGGCACCTCGGGCAGGTCGGGCAGGAGCAGACCGGCCTGGAGGTCGCGGGCGAGGGTGACTCGGTGGGCGTACTGGCGGGCGTTGCGGGAGGCCAGGGCGGCCCGTCGGGCGAGTTCCTCGGCCAGGGCCACGGTGCGGCCGTCGAAGGGACGCTCCCCGGTGGAGAGCAGGGTCAGCACGCCGAAGGCGCGGCCGCGGTCTGTCAGGGGTACGCAGAGGTATCCGGTGACACCGAGGTCCTGCCAGGGGCCGGGGCCGGTGGGAACGCGCTGGGCCACCTCGCTCGTACCGGTGGACAGGACGCGGGCGACCGCGTCGTCGGCGGTGTCGTGGACGGGGATGTGGGAGGCCAGGAGGTCCCGCTGACGGGGTGTGGGAGCGGCGGTGGCCAGTCGCCGCAGGCGTCCTGCCTCGACGACGTCGACCGCGCACAGGGGCGCCAGGGCGGGTACGCAGGTGTCGGCCAGCCGTTTCAGAGTCTGGGTGGCGTCGAGGTCGGCTCCCAGGACGGTGCTGGCGTGCAGGAGGAAGGCGAGGTCGCCACGGACAGCCTTCGTCTGCGCCTCGGTGTCCCGGCGAGCCTGTTCGGTCTGGTGGCGTTCGATGGCCAGGGCCGCGGTGCCGGCGAAGACCCGGGCCAGGGCCAGGTCACTCTCCTGCGGGGCACGAGGGGTGCGGTGGTACATCGCGAAGGTGCCCAGCAGGGAACCGTCGCGGGCCAGGATCGGCGTGGACCAGCAGGCGGCCACCCCGGCCCGCTCCGCCAGGTCGCGGAAGTCGTCCCAGAAGCTGTCGACCGAGATGTCGGTGACGATGACCGGCCGGCGGCGGTGGGCCGCGGTGCCGCACGAGCCGACGCCCTCGCCGGTGGCGATGCCGTCGATGGCCCGGTTGTAGAAGTCGGGCAGACTCGGCGCCGCCCCGTGACGTAGGTGCCGACCGTCGGCATCGGCGAGCAGGACCGAGACCAGCACCTCCTCCGGGCTCAGGTCCTCGATCACCCGGGCCATGCCGTCCAGCACGTCGGTCAGCGGGGCCTGGCGGGCGATCTGCTCCAGCAGCGCCCGGTGCTCGGCCGTCAGCCGCTGGGCGTGCTTGACCTGAGTGGTCTCCACCCCTATCACCCGCACACCCGTCACGGTGCCGCCGTCGTCCAGGCGGGGCTCGTAGGTGAAGTCGAAGAACGACTCCCGCATCTGCTCGCCCTCGCCGAGCATGATGCGGGCGTCCCAGGCTCTGTAGATCTTGCCCGTGCGGTAGACCTCGTCGAGAAGGGCGATGATGCCCTGATCGAGGAGTTCGGGCATCAGCTCCCCCAGTGGCACCCCGGTGCGGGTACGCGCGGGTCCGCCGATCGCCGTGAAGAACGCCGCGTTCGCGGTCTCCACCAAGTGCGCGGGTCCGGCCAGGGAGGCGAACACGGCCATGGATCGGCCGAACAGCGCCCGCAGGTCCCCTTCCACCGCCCCGTCCTCAGCCCTCCCGCCCGCACCGGCCGTGCGTGCGGGCGGGGACTGTTCGGGTAGGCGGCTCATGCGATCCGCCCTTCGGCGGGCATCCGCTCCGAGTCGTCGACGCCCGGGGTCTGACTCGTGCGGCTGTCGGCACGGGGGGTGAGAGCCGCGGTGGCCTCGGGGTGGACGGAGAAAACCTCGTCCAGGCCGGTAAGGGCGAACAGGCGTGCCACGGGCGGCGGCAGCGCCGCTACGTGAAAGTCCCGGTCCCGGGCCGCCAGCTGCTGGGAGAGGCCGATCAGGGCGCTGATACCGGAGGAATCGCAGGACGACAGGTGAGCGCAGTCCACGACCACCGGACCCGTCCCCTCGGCCAGCTCGAGCAGCGCGGCCTCCTGCACCTGCACCATGCTGTTGAAATCAAGCTCCCCGCGCAGCGTGAGGACCACGCCGTGCGGGGTGCGCGTGACATCCACCGGGAACACGAGCTCACTCCTGCGCGAACGAAAGGCTGCGCCGACAGTCCGCCATCCTAGGCAGCCCCTACTCGGCCACGAAATCCGAGGAGATGGGGTGCGTCTTGCTCGCTGCAACCTCCGCGGCCTGGTTCCACCCATGCCTCATGGCAGCCGTACGGGTCGCGGGTGTCGCCCGTGTCCGCCGCCGTGCTCCTCGCCCGGGCGGGAGCCGGCCATGGCGTCCGGCCGCCGGAGGACGGTCGAGGAGGTGGCCTGCACCGGCGCCGGACGGGGACGAGAGCCGGAGCAGGCCGTGGAGCACGTCTTCGGCGCGGACACCGACGAGTTGTCGGTCAGGTCGTCTCAGCCGAGCGGGTCGGTGGTGTCGCGCAGGGTCGCGAGCGCGGGGCCGTACATGCGGGTCTTGATGGTGGCGAGGGTGTCGCCGGTCTTGTTCACCTGCGCCTGGGCGATCGCGATGGCGGTGGAGCGCACGGCGTCCTCGGCGACGGCGTGGTCGACGATGCCGGCGGTCGCCGCGTCGGTGCCGCCGTAGCGGCGGGCGGTGAGCATGGCCTCGTGGGCGGTCTGCGGCGTCAGCCGGGACTGGACGAGCGCGGCCATGCCGGGGGTGAAGGGGATGTTGATGTCCGCTTCGGGCAGGCACCAGTAGCCGCGGTCGGCGCGCATGACGCGGAAGTCGTGGGCGAGGGAGAGCATCGCTCCGGCGGCGAAGGTGTGCCCTTGCAGCGCGGCCACCGTGACGACCGGGAGGGACAGCATTCGCGCGAACAGTTCGTGGACGGAGACGACGTAGGCCTGGTGCTGGTCGGCGTGGGCGAACAGCCAGTCCAGGTCCAGGCCGTTGGAGTAGAACTTGCCCGTGGCGGCGGTGACCAGGGCCCGGGGGCCTTGCGCCTTCTCCACCTCGTCGAGCGCGGCGCCGACGGCGGTGATCCAGTCGGGGTGGAAGCGGTTCTCACCGTCTCCGAGGTCGAGGACGAAGACGTTGTCCTGACGGTCGAGCGAGGGCATGGCGACTCCTTCGGACTGAGCTGACGTGGCTGGAAGAGGATGGTGGGCTATGCCCCGGGCCGGGGTCCGGCTTCCGGGCGGTCACTCAGGGCGTGGACGAGCAGGTCGTGGATCTCGGCGGCGGCTGCATCGAGCGGGCCGGTGCTCTGCTCGGCCCGGCACATGATCACCGCGCCTTCGACGGCGGCGATGACGAATGCGCCGAGCCGGCGGCTGCGTTCCTCGGTCAGGCCGTGCAACAGGAAGAGACCCGCGAGGGCTTCCTGCCAGCGGGCGAAGACGGCGGCGGCGGAGCGGGCCAACTGCGGCGCGTCGTCGTTCGTCTCGACGGCCACCGCCACGATCGGACAGCCGGCCCGAAAACCGCTCTCCACCAGCCGGTCGCGCCACAGCGCGAAGAACGCGTCGACGGCCCGCACCGGATCGTCCGCCTGCACGGCGGCGTCGATCAGGCCGGCGATGAAGTCCCCCGCCAGGGCCACCGCCTCGTCGATGAGCTGTACCCGCCCGCCGGGAAAGTGGTGGTACACCGAGCCCCTGGGGGCTCCGCTGTGGGCGAGGACCCGGTCGATGCTGGTCGCGCTCGCCCCGTACTCGCGCAGCAGAACGGCGGTGCTGAGGATCATCCGCTCCCGGCTTTCGCTCCTGCGCGGACTCACCCGCCCACCGTCCTCCCTGCGTAGGGGCGCCGCACAATGCGAGCTACCCGCCAGTAACTTATGGCCTATGGCATACAACATGCAAGAGGAAAGCCGAGGTCCGGTCCGCACGACGTGCGGGCGGCACTCGGCGGATGCTGCCGGACATGCGTGCGCGGCACGCCCGGGCTCGCGGGCTGATCACCTTCTTCGCTCGGCCGGCCGGCCACAACCCCTGAGGACGGGGGACCTCGCCTCCGGCCGCGCGGACCGGCTGCTCGCCGCGCTCACACCCGCAGCCGCAGGTGAGCACCGGCGCCCCCACGTGGCCGGCCGAGGAGTTGACGGTGCTGTACGGCCGGCCGCACCCGAAGCGCACCGAACGCGCCGACTACGACGCCGGCCTCCCCATCGAACTGAACATGCGGCCCGACGGAGACCTCGGCTTCCGCCCCGTGGAGGAGGTCTCCCGGCTCCACGCCGGCGAACCGCTCCTGAACATCACCGCACCGACCTCCGTCAACGACGCCAACACGCGACTGTCCGCCGTCAAGGGCAACATGCTGCACGTCAGGCTGACGATGGAACGGGGTACCGCCGACACCTTCGGCCTGGACGTACTCCGCAGCCCCGGAGACGAAGAACGGACCCGTCTGTTCTACGACGCCCCCGCAGGACAGCTGGGCGTCGACCGATCGCGATCCGGGAACAACTCCAGCGCCGAACCGGACTTCGGCATCCACAAAGGGCCGCTCGCGCTGTCGGGCGGCAACCTGACCCTCGACGTGTTCCTCGACCGCTCGATGATCGAGGCGTACGCGAACTCGCAGAAGTCCGTCACCACCCGCGCCTACCCCTTCCGGCAGGACTCCCTCGGCCTGAGGTTGTTCGGCGACGGCAGCGTCATCAAGTCCATGACCGTCTGGAAGATGGGCAACATGACCGACTGATCCGACACCACGTACCGAGGGCACGGCTGCGCCCGGTGGCCGTGCCCTCGGCCCCCTCGGTCCACAGCCCCCTCGGCCCACAGCCCCCTCGCTGTGGGCCGAGGGTGTCTCCGCGCGCTGCACTACCAGCCGCGCTGAGGGCGGCCTCGGGGGACTTCGGCACAGCCCGACGCTGCGGGAGGCGCCCGGCCGATGTGCGGGCCGGTTCCGCGCTCGCCGCTCGGTGAGCGTCATCCGGGCACGACGGCGCGCTGCCCCCAGGAGTGCGGACCGGGAACAGCGCACCGTCGTACGGCTACCGGGTCACCCGCCGGAGGGGATGTCCACGTAGTCCTTGAAGAGCAGTGACACGGTGTGGCGGTCGGATGGCCAGTTCGCCACCGCGATGGTTTCGACCGCCCCTCCGGTCCCGCGCATCGTCTGCGTGACGGGGATCGTCCCCCGGGCCCGGGCATCGGCCGGCAGGGAGAGGTCGGTAGCCGTCAGGAAGGGGACGCGGTCGAAGGGCGGCAGCGCCGCGTCGAGGTGGCTGACTCCGTCGCACCCCTTGTCGAAGGCGAACAAGCCCAGTATCTGCCGCAGTTGCGGCGACACCGCGGGGTTGAGCACGTCCGACCCCGCGATGCGGAGCCGATCGTCGTCCGCCGTGCCGGACCGCCACTCACGTGCGCGTGCGATGGTGAGCGCCGTCTGCGCGGAGCAGGTGTCGATGGAGTCCGCGACACCACCCGGCGGAGAGACGAGAAGGCGCACGAAGCGGTCGCTGCGCTCGAACGGCTCGAAGTAGAAGTGGTTGGTGCGCTCTCCCGAGCGAAGGAACGCCATCTCGTAGTGTCCGCGCCCGCTCACCGCGAGCGGGCCGAAGGCGCCGTCCGCGCCGACCCGCACGACGTGCTGCGGGAGCAGTCCGGTCCGGGCGCCGGTGGCGGGGTCGAGCCGCCACACCTCCAGACGTCCTTCCAGCCCCTTGTTCTGCGGGAAGTACACGGCGCGGCCCGCGATCTCCACCGAGACCGGCGGCTCGGGCAGTACCCGGGTGGTCAGGGGCGCTCGGCCCCGGAGGAACGCGTAGATGTGGGCGAAGCTCTCGGCGGACGTGGCACTCTCCGTGTGGCTCGCCTGTGGCTCGTGGACGTTGAGCGCACCGCCGATCGCACCGTTCGGCTGGAGGCTGCTCCAGATCGCGAGGGTGGGCACGCCGCCCGGCGGCGCGGCAGCCGTACGGCCGTCCAGGTTCACGTACTTGGCGACCTGAGCCGCGCGCTCCGGCACGGCGAGGTAGGCGTGCGCCACGCGCGTGCCGCGCGAGTGGGCGAGGAGGTCGACCTGTTCCGCGCCGGTACGCGCCCGGACGGAACGGACCAGTTCCTCCAGCCCGGCGATCGCCTGGTCGTCGGTCGCCACGGAGGTGTCGTACTCGTGGACGTACAACTGATCGTCGCGGTAGCCGTTGCTGGAGAACCGCTTGGCCTGGGACTGCCACTGCTGGGCCGAGCCCTCCTGACCATGCACGAAGACCACGGGATTGACGCTCGTGCGCGGTGCGGCCGCGGCCTGCGCCGGAGTGGTGAGGGCGGCGAGTGTTCCGACGAGCGCCAGAAACACAGCCAGCAGCGTGGTCCGGCCCGTCCGGGCCGGTTGGGAACCGGTCATCCTGTCCTCCGAGTTGCCGTCGTCGGAGTCGGAAGCTACGGCCGGTGCGGGCGGGCCCACCAGTCATCTGGCCGAGGGTGAGACGGCCGTCTCAGATCGAGCCCTGAGTCGTTCAGCGGGTTTGCCGGAGCACGGCGCGGGCAGTGCGCTCAGCCAGCTCGAGGTCCGGCCGGCGGTTGCTCAGGAGCTCGGCGTACAGGGCGGACTCGACGACCCGGACGTAGAGATAGGCGAGGTCGTCGATGCCGGAGCTGGGCCAGGGACGGTCCCTCTCCCCCGCTTCCAGCAGGATGCTCCGCTGGGCGAGGACCGCCCGCCGGTGCACGCATCCGCCGGTCAGCAGCCGTCTCGCCGTCTCGGGCTCGGCACGCAGGAATGCCTCGAAGGGGGCGGAGGCGCGCAGCGCGTTGACGAAGTAGCGGGTGATCTCCAGGACTCCGTCCACACCCGCTCGGGTACGCCGGCGGCGGGCCCGCTCCAGCAGGTGGTCCGCGAGCTCCCACAGCACGTCGGCCAGGAGCGCGTCCCGGCTGCCGACCACCCGGTAGAGCGTCGCCCGGCTGACGGCGAGGTCCTGGGCGAGCGCGTCCATGTCCACCGTGCCGTGCCGGAGGAAGAAGCGGCAGGCGCTGTGCACGACATGATCCCGGGTGACCACACGCCGGGAGGCCCACGCACCTCGCATGCCGCCCGCCTCCTTCTCCCGCCCCGGCACCCGGCACCCTAGCGCGTCGGGCCGGCCGGGAGGAGGGAGTGAGGGGTGTGACAGCGCGGACGGGTGCCGCCACGCGACGGGCCGGCACAGCCGCACGTCCCACGGCCCGAGTTCGTCGACGGCCCGCTGACCTGAGCCGGGCCCGGGAAGTGGTGTGTTCATGTTCATCCCGTACTACCCGCTGTGGTCGATCCCTGTGATGACGCTCGACCTGATCATCCTGTGGGGACTGGCACGCATGGCCGTCGCCT
>NZ_JBEXWB010000090.1:0-18887 GCF_040629645.1 Streptomyces sp. NPDC005899
CCTCGCCGGTGCGGGCTATCTCGGCGTGGGCGGGCGCGCCGGGCACGCCCGCCGACTCGAAGCCGTCGCCGATCTCGACGCCCTTGATCGCCTGGATGCCCATGAGCGCCGCCGCCAGCCGGGCGTCCAGCCTGCGGTCCCAGTGCACGTGCGAGCCCAGGCCCACGGGCACGTGGTACGCCAGCACCTCCACGACACCCCCGAGCGTGTCACCGTCCTTGTGGGCCTGATCGATCTCCGCGACCATCGCCTCGGAGGCATCGGCGTCCAGGCAGCGCACCGGGTCCGCGTCCAGGGCCGCGACGTCCGCCGGCGTGGGGTACACACCGTGCGGCGCCCGGACGGAGGCCAGTTCGACGACGTGCGAGACGATCCCGATGCCCGCGGTCTCCGCCAGGTACGACCGGGCCACCGCGCCCAGGGCCACCCGGGCCGCCGTCTCCCGGGCGGAGGCCCGCTCCAGGACGGGGCGCGCCTCGTCGAAGCCGTACTTCTGCATGCCGGCCAGGTCGGCGTGGCCGGGGCGCGGGCGGGTCAGCGGGGCGTTGCGGGCCAGGCCCGCCAGGACCGACGGGTCGACGGGGTCGGGCGACATGACCTGGTCCCACTTGGGCCACTCCGTGTTGCCGACCATCACGGCGACCGGCGACCCCAGTGTCAGCCCGTGCCGGACGCCACCGAGGAAGGTGACCTCGTCCCGCTCGAACTTCATCCGCGCACCGCGGCCGTGGCCCAGCCGACGGCGGGCCAGATGGCCCGCCACCGCCTCCGTGGTGATCGGTACGCCCGCGGGCAGGCCCTCCAGTGTGGCGACGAGGGCGGGGCCGTGCGACTCCCCGGCGGTCAGCCAGCGCAACCTGCTCACGCCGGCTCCTCCGCCGCTCCGACGCGGACGCCGTGCAGCCACTCGACCTGCTCGTACAGGGCGTCGACCGTGAAGGACGACAGCATCGCGTTGCGGGCCGCGGCCGCGTCCCCGGCCGGGTGGTAGAGCTCCTCGCCGATGGCACGGGCCACCCGCTGCACCCTGGCGGCCCGCTCGTAGCGCCCGGCGTTGTACTGCTCGAGGAGCCGCGGGACGTCGCCCGTCGCGCCCGCGAGCGTCCGGCCGAGGAGGACGGCGTCCTCCAGGGCCATGCAGGCGCCCTGGGCCGCGTACTGCAGCATGGGGTGGGCCGCGTCACCGAGGAGGGCGACGCGGCCGTCCGTCCAGCGGTCGACGGGATCGCGGTCGCACAGGACCCACTCCCTCCAGTCGGTGCCCAGCTCCAGCAGCCGCCCGGCGGTGTCGCCGAGCTGCGGGAACTCCGACAGGACGTGCGCGCGCTCAGCGGGCCTGCCGGTCACGACGTCCCGTGCCCCGTCGTCGCGGGTGGCGGCGAGGTTCAGGAACCTGCCGCCGCCGATGGGGTAGTGGACGAAGTGCCATTTCGGACCGGCCCACAGCGTGACGGTGTTCGAGCGCAGTTCCTCCGGCACGCGCTCCATCGGGATGACGGACCGGTAGATCGTGTGGCCGGACACGCGTGGCGGACCGTCGCCGAGGAGCTGGCCGCGCACGGCGGACCGTATCCCGTCCGCGCCGACGAGGGCGTCGCCGGTGAAACGCCCTCCGGTCCCGGTGACCGCGGTGACGCCGTCCCCGTCCTGCTCGTACCGGGACACGGAGCAGTCGGTGTTCAGCGTGATGTCCGGCTCGGCGGTGCAGCCGTCGAGGAGCGCCTGGTAGAGGTCGCCGCGGTGCACGACGGCGTACGGGTTGCCGAACCGGGCGCGGTACCCGTCGGTGAGCGGCATGCTCGCCACCAGCTGACCGGTGGTGCCGTCCATCAGCCGCAACTCGTCGATGTGGACGGCCTGCCGGCGCACCTGGGCGCCGACGCCGAGCTGGTCCAGGGCGTGGAAGGCGTTCGGGCCCAGCTGGATGCCCGCGCCGAGCTCGGCGAAGGTGTCCCTCCGTTCCAGCAGGACGACCCGGTGGCCCTGGTGCGCGATGCCGAGCGCCGCGGCGAGGCCGCCGATGCCGCCCCCGGCAATGAGTACCTTCATCGTGATCCTTTGCGCTGTGGGGAAAGCAGGGATGGAGTGGGGAGTGGAGCCGGCACGCGAGGCGTCCGGGCCCCGCTCGCCGGCGTCACGACGTGGTCACCGGCGCGGCTCAGGGGGCGAAGACCAGCCCGAGACGGGACAACTGCGCGCTGTCGTACGCCCCTTCGACGGTGGCCTCGACGTCGAAGACGTGTCGCTGGGTGGGCGGCCGGCCGATGAGTTCGGCGGCCCTGGGCGGAACGGGCACGGCGGCCGCCTCCGCGGACTCCCACAGGAACACGGCGCCCCAGCGGTTCGTGCGCTCGTCGGAGATCCACACCTTCAGGCGCAACCCCCGCACCTGGGCGAAGCGGTCGACCGCCTCGTCGCGCAGGAAGTCCCGGAGCGAGGCGATGGTCTGCTCGGAGCCGTCGAGGTCCCACCACGCGATCACCGCACGCACGAGGCCATCACCCCCACGAGCGCGTCGCCCACGATGCGGACGCCGTCCTGGGTGAGTACGGACTCGGCGTGGAACTGCATCGAGGCGAAACCCGGCCCGCGCAGCGCGTGGACCTCCCCGGTCTCCTCGTCCAGACTCGCCCGCACGGCCCCCACACCGGCGACCTCGAAGGCGGGCTCCGTCAGCCGGGCGGCGAACGTGTTGTAGAACCCGACCCGTTCGCGGTTCCCGAACAGGTCGATCTCCCGCTGGACGCCCTGGTTCGGCACCGGCCGGCGCACCAGTTCCAGGCCGAGCAGCGTGCAGAGCACCTGGTGGCTCAGGCACACGGAGAGGAACGGCCGCCGCTCGTCCAGGAGCGTGCGCACCGCGGCCCGCAGGTGCGCGATCTTGGGGTGGTGGGCGGCGCGCGGGTCGCCCGGGCCGGGGCCCATGACCACCAGGTCGTGGTCGTCGAAGGAGTAGGGCTGGTCGTACGTGCGGACCGTCGGCCTCAGCCCCATGGCCCGCAGCTGGTGGCCGATCATGGAGGTGAAGGTGTCCTCGGCGTCGACCACCAGGACGCTGCGGCCCGCCAGTTCGGGGCGTACGCCGTTCCGGCCGGCTTGGTCGCCGAGCCAGAAGCCGGCTATCGAGTTGTTGCGCCGCTCCAGGACCCGGCGCACACGCGGGTCCTCGGCGTAGCGCGCCGAGCCGTCGGCGCCCAGCGCGGCGAGGAGCCCGGCCGCCTTGGCCCGGGTCTCGTCGGCCTCCGAGGCCGGGTCGGAATGCCGTACGAGGGTGGCACCGACGCCGATGCTGAGGCGCCCGGAGCGGTCGATGTCGGCGGTGCGGATGAGGATCGAGGAGTCGAGCGCCCGGTGTCCCCGCTCGTCCCGCCCGATGAGGGCGGCGACGCCGCTGTAGTAGCCGCGGCCGCGGGGCTCGTACCGCTTGATCACCCGGCAGGCGCTCTCCAGCGGGCTGCCCGTCACCGTCGGGGCGAACATCGTCTCCCGCAGGACGGTGCGGGGGTCGTGGTCGGTGGCGCCCTCGATGAAGTACTCGGTGTGCGCGAGCCGCGCCATCTCCTTCAGGTAGGGCCCCACGGCCTGCGGCGCCGGGTCGCAGATCCGCGCCATCATCTTGAGTTCCTCGTCGACGACCATGAACAGCTCGTCGGCCTCCTTGCGGTCGGCGAGGAAGTCCATCACCCCCGGCAGGGTGGGGCCGGAGGCCGGATAGCGGTAGGTACCGCTGATCGGGTTCATCACGGCCCGGCCCGCCCGCAGGCTCACGTGCCGCTCGGGCGAGGCGCCGACGAAGGTGCGGTCGCCCGTGTGCACGAGGAACGTCCAGTAGGCGCCCTGCTCCCGCTCCAGCAGCCGCCGGAAGAACGCCAGGGCGCTGTGCACCGAGTAGTCGGTGATGTCGGTGACGAACGACCGCTTGATGACGAAGTTCGCCCCTTCGCCCGTCCCGATCTCCTCCGCGATCACCTTGCCGACGATTCCGGCGTACTCGGCGTCGTCCAGGTCGAAGGCACCGCCGTCGAGCACGACCGCGCCGCCGGGCAGCTTCCGCAGCGCCTCGCTCATCGTGACGGCCGACTGCTCCTCCACGGTGATCGTGATCAGCGGTTCGCCGTCGTCGGCACAGGCGTAACCCCGCTCGGCGAGCTGGCGGTACGGGATCACCGCGAGGACCTCGTGGCGCGCCGCGGCTCCGGCGCCGGGCTCGGCGCTCAGCGGAATGTCCGCCAGGGTGTCCGCGGTGGACGCCGTGCCGGTCAGCACCTCCAGGGTGTCAGGGCCGGTCGCCTCGGGCCGGTGCAGCAGCGCGAAGGCCGACGGCCGCAGTTCCAGGACGCGATCGAGCAGGTCGCCGCCCGGCCGGGGGCTCGCCTCGCTCATCGGCGGAGCTCCTTGATCACGGTCTCCGTCGTCGCCACCACGGCACAGCGCTCGGCGGCGTAGTCGAGGGCCATCCGGTGGTAGGCCTCGCTGAAGTCGGCGACGGCGTCCGCCACCAGGAAGGTCTCGATGTCGTTGGTGAAGGCCTCCACCGCGGTGGTGAGCACGCCGATGTGCGCGTACACACCGCACAGGATCAACTGGTCGCGGCCGAGGGCACGCATCCGCTCCAGCAGGTCGGACCGGAAGAACGCGCTGTAGCGCCACTTGGTCAGGAGCCAGTCGCCGGGGGCGGGCGCGAGCGGTTCCACGACTTCCCGGTCGGCGGGGTCGACCCGCATGCCCGGTCCCCAGAAGTCCTTGAGCAGCCCGCGCTGCTCCTCGGTCATGCCACCCGGCTGCGCCGTGTACGCGACGGGCATGCCGGAGGCGACCGCCTGCTCGCGCAGCAGGGTCGCGTTCCGCACCAGGCCGGCTCCGGGCGACTCGCCCTCGGGGAACCGCCGGAGGAAGTACCGCTGCATGTCGTGGACGAGCAGCACCGCGCGGTCCGGGTCGGCCTGCCAGGACGCCGTGTTGAGCGGCAGGTCGCCGGCTCCGGGCATCGGATAGGAATCGATGGGTGGAATGTCTGCCATGGTGTTCTTCCTGTCACTCGGGGCGTCAGACGCCGAGGGTCGCGCCGCCGTCGACGGTGAGGTGGTGCATCGTGATGTGCCCGGCCTGGTCCGAGAGGAGGAACGCCACCGCGTCGGCCACGTCCGACGGGCGGGCCAGTTTGCCGAGCGGTATGCCGACGCGGTAGGCGTCGGGCGAGCCCGAGAGGGTCGCCGCGCGGCCGCTGTCGTCCTTCCACATGGAGGTGAGCATCGGCGTCTCGGTGGAGCCGGGGGCGACCACGTTGCAGCGGATGCCGTACTGGGCGACCTCCAGGCCCAGGCACTTGGTGAACATGCTGGCCGCCGCCTTGGACGCCGCGTACGCGGCCATGTCCGTGCGCGCCGTGCCGGCCGCGTTGGAGGCGATGGTGACGATGGCCCCGGAGCGACGGGTGACCATCCGGTCGGCCACCGCCCGGGACATGAAGAAGACACCGGTGGCGTTGACCGCGAAGGTCGCGTCCCAGTCCTCGTCGGTGAGGTCCCGGACCTTGCCCAGGTGCAGTACGCCCGCCCCGTTGACCAGGTGCTCGATCGGGCCCAGTGTGTCCTCGACGTCCGCGACCAGCCGCCCGGCCGCGGCGCTCGTGCTGACGTCCGAGCGGAACGCCCGTACGCGCAGCCCCTCGGCCGTCAGCCCGTCGACCACCTCGGCCAGCCGGTCGCCGTCCCGGTCCACGGCGGCCACCGTCATCCCGCGCTCGCCCAGCGCGCGGACGACCGCGGCACCTATGCCTCCGGCTGCTCCGGAAACCAGCGCGACACTTTCCCGCATGATTTTCTCCATTCCTTCAGCGACGCCACGCCGAGGCCACCTCGACCGCCTGGCGAGGATTGAGCCGCGGATCGCACAGGCTCGTGTACTTGTCTCCCACCGAATGCAGGAACGTCGGATCGGTGACGCATTCCGTCACGTGGTCCGGAGTTGTTTCCAGATGCAGCCCGCCGGGAATTCCGCCCGCCTGGACCACGGCCTCCTGGAATTCGCCGACCTCGCGTACGACGCTCTCGACGAAACGGGTCTTGAGACCGTCGGGCCCGCACTCGGTGTTCCCGTGCATCGGGTCGGTCAGCCAGATCACCGGGTGCCCGGCATCGCGGACGGCGGCGACCAGGGGCGGGAGCTGTCCGGGTGCCCGCCCGGCTCCCATGCGCGCGATGAGGGTCAGCCGCCCGGGCACCCGGTCGGGGTCCAGCCGCTCGCACAGGCGCAGCAGTTCCTCCGGTGCCATGGTGGGCCCGACCTTGCTGGCCACCGGGTTGCGCACGGCCGCGAGGAGCGCCACGTGGGCCCCGTCGACCTGGCGGGTGCGCTCGCCGATCCACGGCCAGTGCGTCGAGGTGAGCAGCAGGCCGCCGTCGTCCTGCCGGCGCACCAGGGGGAGTTCGTAGTCCAGCAGGAGGGCCTCGTGACTGGTCCACACCGGGGCCTGGGCGCGCGGGGTGCCGCCGGACCAGCCGAGGTGCTCCATCACGTCACGGGCGGCCCGGTAGCCGGTCAGCAGGCGTGTCGGGTCGGGCCGCCGGAGCTCCGGGTCGGGGTTCGGGTCGTTCACCATGTGACCCCGGTAGACGGGGAGTTCGACGCTCTGGACGATCTCGGTGGGCCGGGAGCGGGGCTTGGCGTACTGGCCCGCGAGGCGGCCCACCCGCACCACGGGCCGCCCCGTACTCACCCGCATCACGCCGGCCAGGAGGTCGAGCACCGCCGCCTTGCGGGCGACGTCCACGGGGCCGGTCTCGCTCCAGTCCTCCGCGCAGTCGCCGGCCTGCACGATCTGGGCGTGCCCTTCGGCGACCGCCCTGAGGTGGTCGTGCAACTGGGCCACGTCGGACGCCGCGACGAGCGGCGGCGACGCGCTCAGTGCGCGTCTGGCGCGTTCCGTCTCCGGAAGGTCCCGCCACTCGGGCTGCTGCAGTGCGGGAAGCGATTCGATGTGGGCGAGCTCGCTGTTCAACTCGTTTCCTCTCGTGGGGATGAAAAAGGATTCCTGGGCTGAACTCGTGAGTTGCTTCCACCGATTCTCCCCGTGCGTCACGCGCCCGGGAAGCGCGGAATCATGACTTCGTCATGTTCCGAAAGCGCTCCGCTAATTCCTCCCGCCAGCGGCCGTCATCGATCCGGCGGAGCGGGTGAAATGCGCCGGGAAATGCGAACGTCCCGGGACCGTTGCGCGGGGAGCGACGAGCCCGGGACGTCACGCGGCGGATCCGCGCGGTGGGGTGCTGGGATCAGGTGGTGACGCCGCCGTCGACGACGAGGTCGTGGCCGACGACGAAGCTCGACTCCTCGGACGCCAGCCACAGCACCGCGCTGACGATCTCCTCGGTGGACGCGACGCGGGCGATGGGGACCGTCGTGGCCAGCCGGGCCGCGCGGTCGGCGTCGTTCTCACCGGGCCGGAACGACATGGTGGTGTCCGTGGCGCCCGGGCTGACGGCGTTGATGCGCACGTTGTCCTTGATGTGGTCCAGGGCGGCGACCCGCGTGAGGGTGCTCACGGCAGCCTTGGACGCGGCGTAGGCGGCCATGCCGGGGCGGCGGCCGTGGTAGCCGATGTTGGAGGCGGTGTTGACGATGACGCCGCCACCGTGCGCGCGCATGTGCGCGATCTCCTGCCGCATGCTGTGCAGCACGCCGTTCAGGTTGGTGTCCAGCACGGAGTGCCACACGGCCAGGTCGAGGTCGGCGACCGGCGCGGGCTTCCCGAAGATGCCCGCGTTGTTGTGCGCCACGTGCAGGCCGCCGTGGCGCTCCACCGTGGTGCGCACCAGACGTGCGAGGTCCTCGGGACGGGTGACGTCGGCGACGACGGCGTCGGCGGTGCCGCCGTCCTGGTCCACCAGCCGCACGGTCTCCTCGATGGACTCGGGACGGACGCCGGCGGCCACCACCGTGGCGCCCTCCCGCGCGAAGGCCCTGGCGCTGGCCCGGCCGATGCCGGAGCCGGCTCCGGTGACGATGACGACCTTGTCCTTGAATCGGGCGCTCATGACATGCTCCTTGGTACGTGTGTCGTTGCGGACGGAACACCGGGGAGGGGGACCGCCCCCGGCGGACGGCGGCCGGTCAGCCGCTGTCGGCCCCGGGCCGGGGACGCGTGAGGAAGAGTGCGCAGACGGCCGCGGCGCCGAAGGCGAGGGCCGCCAGGGTGAAGGCGAAGGCGTAACCGGAGGTCTGGGCCGCCGCCGCGCCCGTGCCGGTGTGCTGGAGGCCCGCCGCGTGGCCCGTCGCCAGCGTCACCAGCACGGCCAGGCCGATGGCCGGCCCCGCCTCCAGGGCGGTGTTGACCACCGCGCCGGCCAGGCCGGCCTGCTCCTCGGGCACGTCCGTGGTCGCGGAGACGGTCGAGCCGGCGAAGACCAGTGCGGCACCCACCGGGAAGATCACCAGGCCGGCGAGGACGGGGCCGGCGTACGGCGTGTCCGTGCCGATCCTGCCGAGTGCCGCCAGCCCCAGCCCGGCGAGGACCAGCCCGGCGACCAGCACGGCGCGCGGGCCGAACCGCTGGATCAGCCGGCCGACGGTCATGCCGCTGACGACCAGGGCCAGCCCGAAGGGCAGGAAGGCCGCGGAGGTCTCCAGCGGCGTGTAACCCCGCACCTCCTGGAAGTAGAGGGCCAGCAGGAAGAAGATCGTGGTGATCCCGGCGGAGCCGAGGAACACCGCCAGCAGGGCCACCACCCGGCGGGGGGAGGCGAGGAAGGACCGCGGGAGGAGCGGCAGCGGCACGCGGGCCTCGGTGACGGCGAAGGCCAGCAGCAGGACGGCGCCGCCGACCAGCGAACCCAGCGCCGTCGAGGAGGTCCATCCGCGCTCCGGAGCCTCCACCAGCCCGTAACCGAGCAGGGTGATCCCGGCGGTGACCAGGACGGCCCCCAGCGCGTCCAACCGGCCGCCCCGGGCGGCCGCACCCGCCGGGATCAGCCGGGGGGACGCGACGAGGGTCAGCACCGCCACGGCGGCCGGTACGACGAACGCCCACCGCCAGGAGTTCGACGAGGCGACCACCCCGGACAGCAGCATCCCCGCCGTCCCGCCGGAGGCGGCGAGCCCGCCCCAGACCGCCATGGCGCGGGCGAACCGGGCGGACTCCGGGTAGAGGACGCGCACCAGCGCCATCGCGGCGGGTACGGCCAGCGCGGCACCCGCCCCCTGTGCGAAGCGCGCCATCAGCAGCGTCCACAGCCCGGGGGAGACCCCCGCCAGCACCGAACTGACGGCGAAGACGAGGGTGCCGAGAAGGAACACCGGCCGGCTGCCCCACCGGTCGGACAACCGGCCGCCCAGCAGGAGCAGTCCGCTGAAGGACATGCCGTAGGAGGCGCCCAGGAGGACGAGTTCCGCCCGGCTCAGGCCGAACTCGGCCTGGATGTCGGGGAGTACGACGTTGAGGACGCTCATGGCGAGGATGAGCACGAACTGGACGGCCGCCAGCAGGGCGAACGCCGCTCCTCTCCTCCGGTCGCCGGGCACCGGGGGGAGCCCCGTGCCCGGGGTGTTCCGCTCCGTCGCGGCGACGTCATGCTGCTGCACAGCCGGCCTCACGTGTGGTCGGGAAGGGTGATGGACTGCGAGTGCCGGAAGGTGTTCCGCGCGTCGTAGGCCGCCTTGATCCGCTGGAGTCGCGGGTAGTTGTCCTTGTAGTAGAGGGTGTGCCAGGGCACGCCGGTGGTGTTGACCGCCGTGTCGGCTATGTCGGCGTCCGGGTAGTTGATGTAACAGCCGTCCGTGGCCGCCCCCGGGACGGGGTACCCCCCGGTCGCGGCGAAGACCTCGCCGTACACGTCCCGGGTCCAGCCGATGTTCGCGGCGTCACCGGAGGCGTCGGACCAGAAACTCTGGAACAGGCCCTTGAAGACCGAATCCCGCTGTGCCGCCGCCGTGTCACCGGAGCCCACGGCGTTTATCTTCCCACCGTACGAGAGCAGCACCACCATGGAGGCGGCGTTCTCGTGGTCGGTGCGCGTCAGGTGCCGGTACATCGACGAGGCCTGCGCCTCGGTGACGTTCCTTCGCAGGTAGGCGGACTTGTGGTGACCGCGCAGCGTCGGATCGGTCAGAGTCGGGTTGCTCGTGCCCAGCAGCTTGACCGAGTGCAGCCACGACAGGCGCTTCGGCGTGAACAGGTCCGGAAGCGCGCCCAGTTCGCCGACGGGCTCGGACATCGGGCGGACGGCCGAGTCCGGCAGGGAGGAGGTGACCTCCGCGAGGAAGTCGTGGAGCACCTTCTCCGCCCCGGGCACGGTCGCGTCGATCTGGGTGAGCAGCCCGATGCTGCCGTTCGCCCTGTGGTTCATCATCAGGAAGCTGCACAACGACGCCTCGGGGGAGTCGGCGGCGGCGTTCTTCTCGTGCCAGGCGCCGAACTTCCGCACGAGAGAGGTGTACGAGTCCTTGTCCAGCTCGCTCCAGGGAAGGGCGACCGCGCTGACGAGCACCTCCTTCGGGGGCCGCGGGAGCAGCGCCGAGGGGTCGCTGCCCGTCGCCCCGGGGCTGCGGAACCAGTACCGGGTGATGACGCCGAAGTTCCCGCCGCCACCACCGGTGTGCGCCCACCACAGGTCACGGTTGGGGTCGTCGGCCCTGCTGGTGGCCACCACACTGCGGGCCTTGCCCTTCGCGTCGACGACGACGACCTCGACCGCGTACAGGTGGTCGACGGTCAGGCCGTGCCGCCGCGAGAGCATCCCGTAGCCACCGCCGCTGATGTGGCCACCCGCTCCCACCGAGTAGCACATGCCCCCGGGAATGGTGACGCCCCAGCCCTTGAACAGCGAGTCGTACACGTGGAGCAGCGTCGCCCCCGCGCCCACCTCGAAGGCCCCGCGCTTCTCGTCGTAGGCGACCGTGTTCAGCAGCGAGGTGTCGATGACGACCCGGACGTCGGGGTTGAAGACGAAGTCCGCGTAGCAGTGGCCGCCGCTGCGCACCGAGATGCGCTTCTTGGCGTTCACGGCCTCCTGGACGGCGCGCACCACCTGCTCGGTGGAACGCACCAGACGCACGGAGTCGGGTCGGGCGACCCAGCGGGAGTTGTTGCCGACGACCAGGTCGGCGTAGCGCGGGTCGTCCGGCAGGACGGTGACCGCGTCGGGGCCGGCCGCGGCGGAGGCACCGTCGGCGAGGTCGGGGGTGGCCGCGGCGGCGGACCCGGCCTCCAGGGGAGTGGTGGCCATCGCGGCGGCCATGCCGGCCAGGACGCTTCGTCTTCTCATGGGACTCGCGTTCTCTTTCTGTGTCGGTGCTGGTTCCTGGGGTGTTACGGCGGTCCGGGTCGGTGCGGTGCGCTCAGTCGCCCCAGATGAGTCCGAGCCCGAGATTCTCGGCGAATTCCGTGGTGCGGTCGACGTTCCACGCCTTACCGACCGGAGCGGAAAGTCCCGGCGTGACCGGATAGCCGGTCTCCGAGAAGAACCTCTCGAATCCCCCGGGAGTGGTGATGACGTAGAAACGCGCGGTCTCGCTCTCCACCAGATAGGAGTGCGGTATACCGCGCGGAAGGAAGAGGACCCCCGCGCCGTTGACGGTTTCGGTCCGCTCGCCGACGGTGAGAACGATTTCCCCGCCCTCGATGATGAAGATCTCGTCCTCGACCGTGTGCGTGTGGCGCGGTGCGCGTTCTCCCTGCACCGCACTGAAATACGTGATGCCCAGCGCGCCACCGGACTCCTGGGCGGAGAGCTTCGTCGTGACCACCGACCCGTTGCCCCAGAGGCGGGCAATTCCGTCGCCGTCGCGGCGGACGATCGGCGACCGTCCATCGAGATTCGCAGTCAAGTCCCCTCCAGGGAAGCTGAATTTCGCACGAGCGGTTCGGCGGGAGCCTCACACGCGGTCGTCGCGGCCCGCAACACGCGGGGAATATTCTGTCAGGTGCCCGCCCGGCGGACCGGGGACATGAAGAAGGCCGTCGCGCAAGCCGATCGTCATACTTCGTCAGGTGTCCGGAATTCGATCGAACGGTAACTCCGCGGTTGCCGTTCGGTGGACGGGCGCGTGACATCGGGCTCTAGAATTGCGAGTCCTCAGCACGCCGTGTTGTGAGCGCTGGAGCGGAGGCAGCAATTGAACTCATCGCCGGAGCCGGGCCGCGACGACGTCCGGGGCCAGCTCGCGGCGGAGGGAGTCGGCCTCTGGCTGGACGACTATCACCGCGGCCGGCTGGTGGACGGCAGTCTGAACAGGCTGGTCGCCGGGGGGCTGGCCCTCGGGGTGGCGTCCCGGCCCGCCGCCGTCGCGCGGGCCGTGTCGGCCACCACCGCCTACCGGGAGCAGCTGGACCGGCAGGCGGGCCGAGGCCTTTCGGCCGACGAGCGCGCCTACGCCCTCATGGCCGAGGACGCCCGTGAGGCATGCGCCGTGCTCGACCCGGTGTACCGGGCGACGAAGGGCATGCACGGCTGGGTCTCCCTCGGCATCGCGCCCGGACTGGTCACGGACGCGGCGGCCATGGTCGACCGCTCGCGGCGGCTGGTGGACATGGTCGGCCGTCCCAACGTGCTGATCCGGATCCCCGTCGCGGGCCGGGGGCTGGCCGCCGCGACCGAGCTGCTCGCCTCCCGGATCGGCGTGCACATCTCCTCGGTGTTCTCCGTGCGGCGTTACGCCCAGGCCGTGGAAGCCCACTTCCGCGGCCTGGAACGCGCCTCGCGCGACGGCTCGGCCACGCCTCCGGCCGCCTCCCTGGTGTCCCTGGACATCGGCCACCTGAACGCCGGCGTCGACGCCCTGCTGGACGCTCGCGCCGACCCCGCCGCCGGCGCGCTGCGCGGCCGGGCGGGGCTCACCGTGGCCAGGCTCATGTACCGCCGCTACGAGGAGAGCCTCGGCTCCCCCCGGTGGCGCCCCCTGGTGGCCGGCGGCGCACTGCCGCAACGCCTGCTCTGGTCCTCGGAGAACGCGCCCGCGTGCCCCCGGGCCGCGCTCGGCCGGCTCGAGCAGTTCGTCGCCTGGATGACCGTGCACGCCTTGCCGCAGTCGGCGTTGGAGACGCTGGACAGCGTCGACGGGCTGCGGGGTGACACCCTGTCGGGCGAGTACGGTTCGGCCTGCCGCGCGCTCGACGACCTGGGCCGGGCGGGCGTCATCATGGACACCGTCGCCAGTGGACTGGAGGCGGCCGCGCTCCGGCGCGAACGCGCGGCCTGGAAGGAGCTGCTGAGCGCCGCTCAGGCGGGCTGAATCAGACCCGGGTCCGCTCGGCGCACGGCGGGCCCCGGGGCGTCGATCCGTCGCCGGACCGGTGCGGCCCTCTCCTCGCGCCGTATCTCCAGGAGGAGGTGTTCGACCACGTCGCCCTTGTCGGCGACGGCGAGCGTGCCGAGCACCCGCAGCGACCGGCCCGCCTCCCCGGCGATGCCCTGAAGTCCCTCGAGGTCGCCCCTGCTGCTGAAGTGGAGCAGGGCTCGGCCGCCGTCGGCCAGCCGATCGGGCGCCTCCCGCACGTACCTGCGGTGTGCTTCGTACCCGGGATCGACGTAGGCGCGTTCCAGCGGGCTGCCGAAGCGGTATCCCTCCGGCGCGCGGACGTACGGCGAACTCCAGACGATCGTGTCGAAGAGCTGATCGGCGGGCAGCCGCTCGAACAGGTCGCTGTGCACGGCCCGCACCCGGTCGGCGACCCCGTGCCGGGCGGCGTTGAGTGCGGCGTTCGCCACCGCGTCGGCGTTGATGTCGGAGGCGACGACCGTGTCGCAGCCCGCGAGGGCGGCCGTCACGGCGACGACGCCGGTGCCGCAGCCGATCTCCAGGAAGGAGCCCCGCCAAGGTGTGCGCGAGGGCGCGGAGAGCCCCAGCATGTCCAGCACGATCCCGGTGGTGCCCGCGTGCAGGGGCGCGAACACCGCGTCGAGCAGGTCCCATTCCCTTCCCCGCATGGAGAAGACCCCCGGACGGTGTTCCGGCCGGGTCGAGTCCCGGCTGCGTTCGAGTGAACGCACGTAACTCCTGACGTCGGACATGTTTCCCCCTGGTTCCCCCTGTGCGGGACACCGCGCTCGGTGGTCCCGGCCCCGCGTGTTCCCCTGGTCCGCGGTGCGGCCCCATCCTTCCGCGTCCTGACCTGCGAGCGACAGGTGACGCGGTCACACAGACGGCCGGGCGGGAGGTGGCTCGGCCACCACCGCACGGGGGCCGCGCGCCTGTCACGCGGAGCGCGTCGGCCGAGGTCCGGTTGCCGCCGCGAGTCGCCGAGTCTAAGGTCCCTCAGGAGCGACACGGATTTCGGGGGGAATGATGTCGGGAGGGGGAGCGCCGGCATCGCCGGACGTGATGTCCGTCCTGAAACTGCTGGCCCAGGGCGCACCCGCGTCCCTGTTCGAGGACCTGCTGGCCGATGCCCGGCGCGCGGAAGTCCCCGCCCGGGGCCTCGCGGAACTCGACGAGGCCGTCCGCCTCGCCGCCCGCGTCCAGGCACTGATCAGCCACGCGCAGCAGCGGGAGGCCGGGCTCGCGGCCCTGCTGGACACGGCCCACGACCTCGCCCTGGTGCACGGTGTGGACGCGCTGCTGCGCGAGATCGCGCGGCGGGCACGTCGGCTCCTGCACCTGGACATGTCGTACATCGGTCTGCTGGACCCGGACGGGGACGGGTGGGACGCGTCCATCCGCGCGGCGGAGGGGGAGACCACCTCGCGCAGCGTGGGCCTGCAGACGTCGCAGGACACCGGTCTCGGCAGCCTCGTACAGCGCACCGCGGCGCCCGCCTGGAGCCCCGACTACCTCGCCGACACGGACATACCGCACTCGCCCGACATCGACGCCGTCGTCCGGGCCGAGGGCCTGCACGCCATCCTGGCGGTGCCGCTGGGCCACGGCACCACCATCTTCGGCACCCTCTACGGCGCCGACCGCAAGGTACGCCACCTCACCCCGGACGAGATCAGCCTCATGGGCTCCCTCGGCAAGCTCGCGGGCGTCGCCCTGGAGCGGGCGCGCCTGCTGGAGCAGACCCGCGCCGAGGTGACCGAACTGGAGCTGGACACCTCCCGGGTGAGGACCACGCTCACCGAGCAACGCCGGGTCGAGGCCTCCTACGTGCGGCTGGTCGAGATGGTGCTCGGCGGCTGCGATCCGCAGACCCTCGCGGAGGCGGCGGCCACGGAGCTGACCGGGCTGCTGGTGGTCCGCGACTGCCTGGGCCGCGTGGTCGTCGCCACCGGCACGCCCCCCGACCTGTCCGAACCGGACATCCTGCGCCTGACCTACGACGCCCACGCGGCGGGCAGCCCCCTGCCCATGCCCGGCGGCTGGATCGCGCCGGTCACGTCCGGCGGCGAGGACCTGGGGGTCGTCCTGCTGTTCACCCGGGAGCCGCACGCGAAGGACTTCGAGACACGGCTGCTCCAGCTCACCGCACGGGCCGTCGCCCTCGTCCTGCTGCTGCAACGCACCTCGGCCGTCGCCCACGACCAGATCCGCGAGGAACTCTTCGAGGAACTCCTCAGCGACATCCGCCCGCAGCCCCGCCGGCTGATCCCCCGGGCACACCGGGTCGGCATCGCCATCGACCAGCCGAACGTGGTCGTGGTCGCCCGGCCCGAGGGAGGCCCGGAGGCCAGGGCCGCCGCGTGGGCGTCGTCCTACGCCCACCGCGTGTCCGGGCTCGCGAAGTCCCACGACGGCTGCCTGACACTCCTGGTGCCCGGCGAGGACCCGCTGGCCGCGGCCGCCGCCGTGTCCGCCGAGCTCTCACCGCTCGTGGGGCACCCCGTCACCATCGGGGCGGCGGGCCCGGTCTCGGGACCCGACCGGGTGGCCCAGGCCCACCGTGAGGCCGTCAGCTGCCTCCAGGCGCTCACCGAACTGGGCAACATCGGTTGCACGGCCACCCCGAAGCAGATGGGGTTCCTCGGTGTCCTGCTCTCCGAGACACACGGGGTCGACGACTACATCGAGTCCGTGATCGGCCCGCTGCTCGACTACGACACCCAGCGCTTCACCGAGCTGACCGGCACGCTCGACGCCTACTTCGCCTCGTCGTCGAGCCCGACGCGCGCGGCCTCGGACCTGCACGTGCACCCCAACACCGTCTCCCGGCGGCTGGAGCGCGTCACCGAACTCCTGGGACCCGACTGGCAGAACCCCGAGCGGGCCCTCGACATCCAGCTCGCCCTCCGGCTGCACCGCACCCGGCGGACCCTGCGGCAGCGGAAGGCGGACACGGGGGCGGCGCGGAACACGGAGAGACCGGCCCCGTAGCGTCAGGCCACAGCCGCCCCGCGTGGCGGTCCCGGACGTCCGCCGCGGCCGGCAGTACCGAGACCGCGTGGGCGACGGAGGCGAGGGTCATGTGGCGGTGCCACCCCCGGAACGAGCGCCCCTCGAAGTCGCGGACGCCCACCTGCTCGGCGATCCCCTCCTCGTCCCGCGCCACGCGCCCGGCGAGACGGGTCAACCGCGTCAACTCGCCCACCTGCGCGGCCGCCGGAGCGGCGAGCCACAAGGCCGTCGGTACGTCCGCGCGCTCGTGCCACTCGCCGATGAGCAGCAGTTCGGGTCCCGGCCCCGGCCGGGGGAGGCGTACGCGGATCGCGGCCGTGAGCCGCGTCGGATCGCCCGGGGCCCGCACCGGCCGGCGCAGCCCCCGTACGGAGTCCATGACGCGGCGGGCCGCGACCGGGCCCGCGCGGTATCCGGGCATCGCCCGGTCCGCCACGATCAGCCGGGTGCTCGCGCCGACCCTGGTCAGCAGGGGGACCCCGGCCCGCGCGAACGGCTGGACCACTCCCGCGAGGTCCGCCACGGCGGTGTCCAGCAGGAAGGGTGTCGCCGGCGACCCCCACCGGTCCAGCAGGCTCAGCGCCGTCGCGGTGGCGCACTCGCCGGGGCTCTGCGCGTCCGCGCTGTCGGGGATCTCCGCCCGGCGGCGCCTGCGCGCGTCCGCGAGCCATGACTCGGGAAGGTGCAGCCGCCACTGGACGGGGACGCTGGTCGTCCCCGTCGCGGCCCACGCCCCGAAGGCCAGCTGGCCGTTGAGCGCGGGGCCGCGATCGACGGCGGACTGCCGTTCCACGCCCACCGAGTGCTCGCCCGCCTTGGGGATGAACAGCGGCCTGACGACCCAGGCACTGGGGGCCAGCACACGGGAGACGTGGTCGGTGAGCGCGGCCCGCACGGGCGACCAGTCCCAGGTGGAGTCACTGATGAAGTGGTGGAGGCTCTGCTCCGCCGCCGCACCACCGACGAGCGTGGCGATGTTGCGGATCGACTTGCGCCCGTCCACCGCCAGCAGCCCGCCCAGGTAGTGTCCGGCCCGCTGCCGCTGGTCACTGCGGCGCAGCGAGGAGAAGAGCGCCGCGCACCACTCGTTCCCCGGGCCGGCCACGTCGTAGCCGCTGACCCGCGTCCGGTGTCTGGAGACGACTTTTACGTTCACGGATTCCCCCCGATTGCCCGTTGCGCCGTTGTGCCCTCAACTCTGGTCACCGGGGCGCCGGGACGGCAGGTGCGACGGGCACACACCTCGCGGAGGCGGCGGTTGCCGGACCACCCCGGGGGGACACGCGACCGGAATGGGGTGCCGGCAGCCGTGCCGGCGGCGAGGAGGGCATGGTGGCCGGGCCATCATCCGCGGCCCCGGGGCGCGGGAGGACCGCGGACGGCGACGGGCCGGTGCGGCCCGGACGACGACCGGGGCCGCCGATCCCGGGACGGCACGCCACGTCGCCGCGCCACGGGTGCCCCCGTCCACCGCACGGCCCGGCAGGGCCGCCAAGGCGCCGTGCCCCGGGAACGAAGGCCGCCTCACCACGAACGCCCGTGCGGCAGGGAACGCGGGGTGCCCAGGTGCCTCCCGGGGCATCTCGCGACCCGGGACGGCGCCGGGGCCGGGCGGCGGACGTCCCGCGGACAGGCTTCCCCGTGGTTCCGTCCGTTCGGTACGGTGATCCCTCCCGTGTGAGCCGGCGAGGTCTCCACATCGTCCCGTGGAGAACCAGGAGTCCCGGATGTCCGCCGCCACCGTGCCCGTGCTCGCCCCGCCCCGACGCGCGTGGACCGCCGACGTGCCCGTGCTGCTCGTCGCCGTCGTCTGGGGTGCCAGTTACCTCGCGGCCAAGGGCATCACCACCGCGCACACCGTGATCGCCGTCCTCGTGCTCCGCTTCGCGCTCGTCCTGCCCGTTCTCGTCGTCGTGGGACGGCGCAGACTGCGCGCCCTCGGCGCGGCGCAGTGGAGGGGCGCGTCCCTGCTCGGGCTGGTGCTCGGCGGCATCTTCCTGCTGGAGACGTACGGCGTCGTGCACACCTCGGCCACCAACGCCGGGCTCATCATCAGCCTCACGATGATCTTCACGCCGCTCGCGGAGGCCGCGGTGACACGGGTCCGGCCGTCCGGCCCCTTCCTCGCCGCCGCCGGGCTCTCCGTCACCGGTGTCGTGCTGCTGACCCAGGGAGGCGGTTTCACCAGTCCCTCGGCGGGCGATCTGCTGATGCTCCTCGCCGCCGTGGCCCGCACGGTCCACGTGCTGATGATGGCCCGTATCAAGGCGGTCCGGGACGCCGACTCGCTGTCCCTGACCACGGTCCAGCTCGGCACCGCGGTCGCCGTCTTCGCCGTGCTGGCCGCCGTCCCCGGGACCGGGCAGGCGCCCTGGACCGCCGCGGCGGACTTCGGTGCCGCACAGTGGGCCGGGCTCGTCTTCCTCTCCGTCTTCTGCACCCTGTTCGCGTTCTTCGTCCAGATGTGGTCGGTGCGCCGCACCTCGCCGTCCCGGGTCAGCCTGCTTCTGGGTACGGAACCCCTCTGGGCCGCCGCGGTGGGCCTCTCCCTCGGGGGCGAGCGGCTCGGTGCCCTCGGGGTGGCGGGCGCCGTGCTCGTCCTGGCGGGCACGGCGTGGGGG
>NZ_JBEXWB010000091.1:0-18669 GCF_040629645.1 Streptomyces sp. NPDC005899
CGCGCGGCGGGTGCCGCGCCGCCCGGACGGCTGCGTTCCGCCGCGCCGTCGGCGCCTTGGTATGGTGGTCGGCCCCCCCACCGGTACCCCCTCCATACCGGAAAGCCCCCATGACTCCACGAGCCAGCTCGACGCCCCCCACGCCCTCGGAACCGAGCGGCTTGGAGGCGGCGTTGATCCACCTGCAGTGCCTTCTGGTCGCGCGGCGGTCACGCGCCAACCCCGAGGGGGTGAACTGGCACCAGTACGACGTCCTGGAACTGCTGCGGGCCCGGGGCTCCCTGAAGCCGTCCGAACTGAGCGCCGCGCTCGACGTCTCCCGGCAGTCCACCTCGAAGGCCCTGCGCGTGCTGAAGGACCTGAACCTGGTGACCCAGCGGGCCTCGGGTGAGGACCGGCGGGAACTGAGCACCTCGCTCACCCCGGAGGGGCAGGAGTTCCTCACCCGGATAGCCAGGGGCCGCCAGGACATCGGTCAGCTCGCCGCCTCCGTACTGACCGACGGGGAGGCCGCCCTGTTCGCGGAGCTCTGCGAGAAGGTGGCCTCGGCCATGGAGGCCGAGCCCGCACGGTGACGTCCGGGGCACCCGGAAGGTGACTTCCGCCCGGCGGGCCGTTGCCGCCGGGCCGCTCCTTCGTTGCGCCGGGCATGAGGGACACGACCGTTCTCGTTCTCGGCGCCCGCGGTTCGACCGGCCGCAGGGTCCTTGCCCGCCTGCGGGACGCCGGCCGGCCGGTGCGGCCCGCCTCCCGGCGCACCGCCGTCCCGTTCGACTGGCACGACCGCGGCACCTGGGAGCCGGCGGTGGCCGGGACGGAGCGCGCCTACCTGATGCTCCCGCACGGGCTGCCGCTCCCGCCGGACTTCGTCCCGTGCGTGGTGGCGGCGGGCGTGCGGCGGCTGGTCCTCCTCTCCAGCCGGGCCGTCGAGGAGATGGGGGACGACCGTCTGACGGAGGCCGAGCGCATGGTGCGCGACGCCGAGGCGGAGTGGACGGTCGTACGGGCGGACTGGTTCAACCAGAACTTCGACGAGGGCGTCTTCCGCCGGGCGGTGCTCGACGGCACCCTGGCACTGCCGCTGGGGGAGTGCCGCCAGACGTTCGTCGACGCGGACGACATCGCCGCCGTGGCCGCCGCCGCCCTGACCGAGGAGGGGCACGCCGGCCGTACGTATGAGGTGACCGGACCCGACGCGCTGTCCTTCGCGGACGCCCTGGCCGCCATCGGGCGCGCCACCGGCCTGCCCCAGGTCTTCCACGGCGACAAGGACACCTACCGCGCCGGCCGGCTGGCGGCGGGGCAGCCGCCGGGGGCGGTGGAGCGTGAGATCGACGCGTACACGTCCCTGGCCGCGCTGGGCGACGCCCGGCCGACGGACACGGTCCGGCGGGTCACCGGCCGGCGCCCGAAGACGTTCGGGACGTACGTCGGTGAGGCCGCCGCGTCGGGCGCCTGGGCTCCTACCCGGTGAGACGAACGCGCCGGTCCGGGCTCCCGGCGCGGACCGGTGCGGACGCCGGCCGGGAGGCGGCCGCCGCCCCCGCAGCATGGGGAAGTCCCGCTCGTGCCGACGTCCTTCGGGCCGGGGGCGGCGCCGGCCGGTCACGGGGGGAGGCGCGTCGCCCTCGGCGGGAGGCGGAAAATCCCGTGCCCGCAGACCCTCTCCTCCGGTACAGATGGCCTTCGCCTACGAGGGAGTGACGGGATGACAGCACGGTACGAGCCGATCACGGTGCGCGCCGCGAGGGAGGGGGACGCGACGGAGGTCACCCGTGTCTTCCTCGCCTCCCGCGCGGCGGCCCTGCCGTATCTGCCCCGCGTGCACAGCGACGAGGCCACGCTCGCCTGGATCACCCATGTCGTGCTGCCGGGCAGCACGGTGTGGGTCGCCGAGGGGGCGGGCGGCGAGGTGCTCGGGTTCGCGGCGACGGACGGGGACGAGCTGGACCAGCTCTACCTGCGGCCCGACGTGCGGCGCCTCGGCATCGGGACGCGGCTCCTGACGCGGGTGAAGGAGGAGTCGGCCGGGGAACTGCACCTGTACACGTTCCGCCGCAACACCGCCGCGCGCGCCTTCTACGAGCGGCACGGCTTCGTCGCCGTGGCGTACGACGACGGCGGCCGCAACGAGGAGAAGGAGCCCGACGTGCGCTACCGGTGGACGGCGACCGCCGGCTGACCGGCGGGCGGCCCCCACGCGCCTGCGCCCTCCGGCCGGGCCGTCCCCCCCGCCTCCCGGTGGAGGACTCCCGGTGGGCCCGGGGCGGGCCCGAGGCGGCTGCGGCCCTCGTGCCCGGTCGACCGGTCCGGCGGTCGCGTCCGGTCGTCGCCTCCGGTGGTCGCGTCCGGGCGTCGCCCCCGGTCGGTCACCCGCCGGTGAGGCCCTGTCGACGGGCGGGTGGCTGCTCGCTCAGCCGCGCGTACATGATCATGTCCCGGCGCGTGTCACCGACCCGCTGCCAGCCCCGCAGGAGTCCCTCGGGCACGTAACCGGCGCTCTCCGCCGTCCGCGCAGAGGCGGTGTTCCACGGTTCGACGAGGAGCTGGAGGCGGGGGATGCGCAGTTCGTGCAGCGCCCAGGTGGTGACCGTGCGGAGCGCCGCTCCGGCCACGCCCTGCCGGCGGGCCGGGCCGGCCATCCAGTAGCCGAGCGTGGCCCGGCCCTCGGGCACCTCGTCGAGCCAGAGCCCGATGGAGCCCACCGGCCGCCTGTCCCGGGTGCGGACGATGGCGAACGGATACCCGGCGCCGGTGGCCGCCCGCTCCCACTGGCGGCGGACGTACGCCTCGGCCGCCTCGTCCGAGTACGGCGAGGGGATGGTGGTGATCAGGGGGATGTACTCGTCCGCCGCCGCCTCGCGGACGAGGGGCAGATCGCTCATCTCCCAGGGGCGCAGGACGAAGTCGGCTCCTGCGGTCATGCTGGGGACGATCAGCGGGTGCGCCATGACCGCCATCCTGCCGCGTCACCGCTCCGGGTCCCCGGCCCGACTCGCCCGGCCCGCCCCGCCCGTCCGGACGGCCTCCCGGTCCGGGCCCTGCCCCGTCCCGTCCCGTCCGGAGCCGGGTGGGATCACCTGGTGGACGCGGGTGTGCCGCGCCGGCCCGGGAAGGTCGCCGCGAGCAGGGCGCCGGCCAGCACGATCGCCGCGTTGACCAGCACCGCGGCCGAGATCCCCGAGAGCACCGCGTCCGGCCCGGTGGCCGAGCCCGTCCGCGCGGTCACGATCGCACTCATGACCGGGATGCCCATGGTGATGCCGACCTGCTGGGTCATCGCGGCCAGGCCCGTGGCGAGGCCCTGCTCCTCGTCGGGCAGGCCGGAGGTCGCGGTGACCATGAAGCCCACGATCACCAGCATGTTGCCGACGCCGCCGACGAAGGTCGCGGCCAGCAGGAGCGCGATCCAGCCGCCCGAGGTACCGAGGGCCACCAGGGAGAGCGTGGCCGCGGCCTGGACGACGCCTCCCAGGACGATCGTGCGCCGGGTCCCGTACCTGCCGACCGCCCGGCCGCCGAGCATGCCGCCGGTCACGGTGCCGATGCCGAGGACGCCGAAGGCGAGCCCGGTGGCGAGCGGGGAGTAGCCGAGGACCTCCTGGAGGTACAGGGTGAGGAGGAAGACCAGCGACGTCTCGGTCACGAAGGCGATCAGCCCGGTCGCGTTGCCCCGGACGACGCTGCGCCGCTTGAGGATGCGCACGGGCACGAGGGGGGCCGCCGCCCGGCTCTCGACGAACACGAAACCGGCGAGGAGCGCGGCACCGGCGAGCAGGGCCGCCAGCGTGGTGGGGGCCGCCCAGCCCGTCTCGCCCGCCTGCGTCAGACCGAACACGAGCAGCAGCAGGCCGCCGGTGACGGTGACCGCGCCCGGCACGTCGAGCTTCGCGCGCACGGCCGGTCGCGAGTCGGCGATCACGGACGGGGCGAGCGCGACGACGAGCGCGGCGACCGGGACGTTGACGAAGAAGGCCCAGCGCCAGGAGAGCAGGTCGGTCAGCACCCCGCCGAGGACGGCTCCCGCGGTGAAGCCGGCCGACATCAGGGCGCCGTTGAGACCGAGGGCGCGCTCGCGCAGCGGCCCCTCCCTGAACGCCGTGGTGAGCAGCGCGAGCCCGGCCGGGGTGACGGCCGCGGTCGCCAGGCCCTGGAGGACGCGGGCGGTCAGCAGCACCCCCGGTGTGGTGGCGAGCCCGCCCAGTGCGGAGGAGAGGCCCAGCAGGACCATGCCGCCGACGAACAGGCGCTTGCGGCCGAGGAGGTCGGCGACCCGGCCGAGGAGCAGCGTGAATCCGGCGGCGGCGAGGGCGAAGGAGGTGGCGATCCACTGGAGGTGGGCGAGGGAGAAGCCGAGTCCGGCACCGACGGCCGGCAGCGCGACGTTGAGGATCGAGAAGTCCACGGCGATCATGAACTGCGCGCCGAGGAGGAGCACGAGGACGAGCTTCTGGCGCCCCGTCATGCGGGAGGCCGACGGGGGTGCGGGGGGAGCCGTGGTGGGTGCCGTGCGGAACGCGGACATGGGTGCCCTTCCTGAGGCGTGAGGCGGCATGACGCACTAACGGGCCTATAGTTCCGTTAGGCTGGGGTCACCGTAGCAGTGGATGGGCAACTAATGGAACTGGAGACCCGTTATGGATGCTGATGGCGTACGGGGCGAGGCGGAGGGCGCCGAAGGGGCGGAGCCGGGCCGGGTCCGGCCGGGCGGACGGACGGCCCGCGTGCGTGAGGCCGTCCTGCGGGCGGCCGGTGACGCGTTGGCCGAGCAGGGCTTCGACGGGCTCGACCTCGCCGACGTCGCCCGCCGCGCCGAGGTCGGCAAGACGACCGTCTACCGGCGCTGGTCGACCACGGCCGGCCTGGTCGCGGACCTGCTCACGGACATGGCGGAGCAGTCCGTGCCGCGCACGGACACCGGCTCCCTGGAGGAGGACCTCAGGGCCAACGCCCGGCTGGTGGTGCGGACGCTGACCGACCCGCGTCAGGGTGCCCTGTTCACCGCCGTGATCGCGGCCGCCACCTGTGACGCCCGCACCGCGCAGGCGCTGCACCACTTCTACGCGGTACGGGTCGAGGAGTGGTCGGGCTGTGTGGACGCCGCGGTCGAACGGGGCGATCTGCCCACGGGCACCGACTCCGGTGAGGTGATCCGGGCCGTCTCGGCGCCCCTCTACTACCGGCTGCTCGCCAGTGGCGGCCCTCTCGACGAGGAGGCCGCCGACCGCGCGGCCGAGGCGGCCGCGGTGGCGGCACGGGCAGGGGTCTACGTGGACCGGCGGGTCACCCGGGCGGCGAGCGGAGGCTGACCGGGGCGGCGAACGACAGCCGACCCGACGGTGAGCGGTGGCTGACCCCGGGGGTGAGCGGCGGCTGACCCGGGCGGTGAGCGCCGGACCCGGGCGGTGAGCGGCGGCTGACCCTGACCACTGCGCAGGGTGACCCGGGGCGGGTGGCTCCGGTGCGCCCGGGCACCGGCGTCCCGGGGCCCGGCGCCGGACGCGGCCCGCCGCCGGGGCGGCCCGCGGGGCCGCGTGTGCCGCGCGAAGCGGCCGGGGTGCCCCCGGGCGGCCGGGGCCCGCCGGCGCGGAGCCCGGGTGCGCGTGGGCGCCCCAGGCGGCCGTGCCCGCATGGCCGCGGGCGGCTCAGCCGATGCGGGTGCCCGTGCCGCTCACCCTGATCCGGGGGTCGCCCGGGCGCAGTTCGACGGTGAGGGTGCCGGGCCGGCCCATGTCCTCCCCCTGGTGCAGGGTGAGGACGGCGGCGCCCGGAGCGAGCCCCAGCTCGCGCACGTACGCGCCGAAGGCGGCGGCCGCCGCACCCGTCGCCGGGTCCTCGACCACTCCACCCACGGGGAACGGGTCACGTACGTGGAAGACGGACCCGGAGGCGCGCCAGACCAGCTGAAGAGTCGTCAGGTCGAGTCGGTGCATGAGCGCTTCGAGGCGGCTGAAGTCGTAGGACAGGTCGGCCAGCCGCTCCCGCGTCGCGGCGGCGAGCACCAGGTGGCGGGCGCCCGCGTAGGCGATGCGGGGCGGCAGGGCCGGGTCCAGGTCCCCGGCCGGCCAGCCGAGGGCGGCCAGGGCCTCCGTCAGGTCGGCGGGCTCCACGTCCGCGACGTGCGGTTCGACACTGGTGAGCGTCGCGCGGAGCTCGTCGCCCGTGCGGGTCACCGAGACCGGGACCGTACCGGCCGGGGTGCGGAACACCAGCTCGCCCGGGCCGTCCCGTTCGGCCAGCGCGAGGGCCGCCGCGACCGTGGCGTGACCGCAGAAGGGCACCTCGGCCTTGGGGCTGAAGTAGCGGATGGTGTGCCCGCCCCGGCCGTCCGGCGCGGTGAGGAACGCCGACTCGCTGTAGCCCAGCTCCGCCGCGACGGAGAGCATCGCCGCCTCGTCGAACGCCGAGGCGTCCAGGACGACGCCGGCGGGGTTGCCGCCGTCCGGGTCGGCGGAGAAGGCGGTGTAGCGAAGGACTTCGGCGGCAGGAGGTCGGTTCATGTCGCAGGACAACCGAGGCGCGCGCCGGTCCATTCCCGGGCCGTCAGGGGTGATCAGGGCGCTGGAGACGCCGGGGCCGGGGGCCGTGAGAACGCCGGGTCCGGGGCGGGCGGTCGTCGGGGACGGTTCCCGGGCTGCCGGGCCGTGCGGTCGTCGGCGGTCGGTCCCGGGCTTCCGGGACCCTGCCCCCGGGCGGGACGTCAGCCCCGGCCGACGTACGGCATCGCCGTGGCCATGACCGTCGCGAACTGCACGTTGGCCTCCAGCGGCAGATCCGCCATGTGCAGGACGGTCCGTGCCACGTCGTCCGCCGCCATCACCGGCTCGACGGCCGTCCGGCCGTCCGCCTGCAGGGTCCCCGTCCGCATCCGTTCCGTCATGTCGGTCGCCGCGTTGCCGATGTCGATCTGCCCGCAGGCGATCCGGTACGGGCGCCCGTCCAGCGACAGCGACTTGGTCAGGCCCGTCACGGCGTGCTTCGTCGCGGTGTACGCGATCGAGTGCGGGCGGGGGGCGTGGGCGGAGACGGATCCGTTGTTGATGATCCGGCCGCCCTGCGGGTCCTGTCGCCTCATCAGGCGGAATGCGGCCTGCGCGCACAGGAACGCCCCGGTCAGGTTCACGTCCACCACGGTGCGCCAGTCCTCGTACGCCAGGTCCTCGACGGGCGTGGCCCCCGGGCCGAACGTGCCGGCGTTGTTGAAGAGCAGGTCGAGCCGCCCGAAGCGGTCCCGCACGGCGGCGAAGAGTGCCGCCACCTGGTCCGGGTCGCTCACGTCCGTGGGGACGCAGAGGGTGCTGCCCGGCCGGGCGGCGGCGGCGGTCTCCTCCAGGGCCCGGGCTTGCCGGCCGGCCAGGACCACCGTTCGGCCCGCACCCGAAAGGGTGAGAGCGACGGCCCTGCCGATGCCGGATCCCGCACCCGTCACGACAGCGATCGGCTGCTCGGTGTTCATGACTCGGCAGCGTACGGGACGTGTCAGGGCAGCCGGCACCCGGTGCTCATCGCGCCGCCACAAGGATGTTGTGTACCCGCCAACGGCAGGTCGTCGCCCGGGACTCCAATGCCTCTGACAACATCCGGCAGGGGAGGGGCACATGACACCCGCACAGATCAGCAGTACGCCCGGCGGTCGGCAGGGGCACGCGGCCGAGTTCCGCGACGCCGCCCGGCGGCTCGCGTCCGGCCCGGGCCGCCGGCGCTTCCTCACGGTCACCGGGGCCGCGGCGGCACTGGCCTTCGCCGCCGGCCTGCCGGCCGCGGGCAGCGCGAGCGCCGCCGAACTCGACGCCCGGAGGATCACGGAGGACCCCTTCACCCTGGGCGTCGCCTCCGGGGACCCGCTGCCCGAGTCCGTCCTCCTGTGGACGAGACTCGCCCCCCGCCCCTACGAGTCCGGTGGCGGCCTGCCCGCCACCCGCGTCCAGGTCCGCTGGGAGCTCGCGCGCGACGAGCGCTTCCGGCGCGTCGTCCGGCGGGGGTCGGCCACCGCCCACCCGGAGTTCGCCCACAGCGTCCACGTCGACGTCGACGGCCTCGACTCCGACCGGGTCTTCTACTACCGCTTCCGCGCCGGCAGCTGGATCAGCCCCACCGGGCGCACCCGCACCGCCCCCTCGCCGGGTGCCCGGAACTCCTCGCTGACCCTGGCCGCCGTCTCCTGCCAGGCCTACCACGACGGCTACTTCACGGCCTACCGGCACCTCGCCGCGGAGGACGTCGACGTGGTGTTCCACCTCGGCGACTACCTCTACGAGTACGCGGTCACCGCCACCGGAGGCGCCCGCGGCTACACCGACCGGGTGCTGCCCGGCCACTTCAACCGGGAGACGGTCACGCTCGACGACTACCGGATGCGCTACGGCCTCTACAAGTCCGACCCGGACCTGCGCGCCGCCCACGCCGCCCACCCCTTCGTCGTCACCTGGGACGACCACGAGACCGAGAACAACTACGCCGGCGACACCCCCGAGAACGACGTCCCGCCCGAGGAGTTCCTGCTCCGCCGGGCCGCCGCCTACCGCGCCTACTGGGAGAACCAGCCGCTGCGCGCCCCGCAGCTCCCCACCGGCCCCGACATGCGGCTCCACCGACGCCTGCGGTTCGGCCGGCTCGCCCAGTTCGACGTCCTCGACACCCGCCAGTACCGCAGCAACCAGGCGTACGGCGACGGCTGGAAGGTCCCCGGACCGGAGTCCGAGGACCCCGCCCGCACGATGACGGGGGCCGCCCAGGAGCGCTGGCTGATCGACGGCTGGAAGACCTCCCACGCCCTGTGGAACGTCGTGCCGCAGCAGGTCACCTTCGCCCAGCGGCGTGACGTGCCGTCGGACGCCTACAAGCTGTCCATGGACTCGTGGGACGGCTACCCCGCCTCCCGGCAGCGGATCATGGACGGGGCCGAGGCCGCCGGCATCGACAACCTGATGGTGCTGACCGGAGACGTCCACGTCGGCTACGCCTTCGACCTCAAGAAGGACTTCGACGACCCGGCCTCCCGGACCGTCGGGACGGAGATCGTCGCCACCTCGATCGCCAGCGGCAAGGACGGCTCCGACAAGCCGGCCAACTGGGACAACCAGACCCGGGCCAACCCGCACATGAAGTTCTACAACGGCCGCCGCGGTTACGCCGTCGTCGGCCTCGGCAAGGACCTGGCGCGCGCCGACTTCCGCACGGTGGCGGCGGTCACCACGCCCGGCGCGCCCGTCACGACGGCCGGGTCCTTCGTGACCGAGGCCGGCAACCCGGGCCTCACCCCCGCCTGACCCGGCCCGGCGACCGCCCGGAGGGACCGGTGCGCCCCCGGGTCAGCCGTCCGCCGGGTAGCGGACACCGATGCGGTCGCGGACCGCGTCGAGCGTCCGCATCACGGCGAGCGAACCGTCCAGCGGCACCAGCGGCGACTCCTTCTCGCCCGCGCGCACGGCCCGTGTCACCTCGACGGCCTCGTACTGCATGCCCGTGAGCCCCTGCGGGCCAGGGCCCGTGGTGACCTCCTCCGGTTCCCGGCCCGCGCGGTGCAGGACGAAACGCTCGGGGTGGAAGAAGCCCTGGGGGAAGTCGATCCGTCCCGCGGTCCCCGTGACCGAGGCGACGGTCGGCAGGTCCCCGACGATCGAACAGCTCAGCAGCGCCGTGGCGCCGGAGTCCCAGCCCAGCAGCATCCCGGTGTTGAGGTCGACGCCCTCCGGGGACAGCAGGGCGTCCGCCTGCACCCGGTCCGGCTCGCCCAGCAGCAACTGCGCGAACGACACCGGGTAGACGCCCAGGTCGAGCAGTGCTCCGCCGCCCAGCGCGGGGTCGCGCAGCCGGTGCTCGGGCCCGAAGGTGCCGGCGAAGCCGAAGTCGGCCTGTACGGTGCGGATCTCGCCGATGGCCCCGTCCCGCACCAGCTCGGTCATCCGGCGGATGACCGGGTTGCAGTACGTCCACATGGCTTCCATCAGGAACAGGCCGCGCTCGCGGGCCAGGTCCACGAGCTCCTGTGCCTCCCGGGCGTTGAGCGTGAACGCCTTCTCGCACAGCACGTGCTTGCCGGCCTCCAGGGCGAGGGCGGCGGCCTCCCGGTGCGCGGAGTGCGGAGTGGCCACGTACACGACGTCGACGTCGTCGTCGGCGACGAGCTCCGCCCAGCTGCCGTAGGCCCGCTCGATCCCGAAGCGCTCGGCGAAAGCCTTCGCGGACACCTCCGTCCGTGAGGCGACCGCCACGACCTCGGCGCCGGAGTCCTTCACCGCCAGGAGGTCCGCCGTGAACGTCGCGGCTATGCCGCCCGTCGCCAGAACACCCCAACGCACAGTCCCGCTCATGCCGTCCGCCCTCACGCAAAAAGGTATCGACCACTACGACTGACCTGAGAGCATAGATGCGCGATTCAACGAAGCGGAGACGAGGATGCCGGACAGCGGCGTGAGCCGGGCCCAGCGAGCACAGCACGACACACCCCACCCCCTACCCACACCGGCCGGACCGGCCACGACCGCGGCACAGCGGGCCGGCCTCCTGGTCACCCTGGTACTGGGCGGACTCACCGCCCTGCCACCCCTGTCGATGGACATGTACCTCCCGGCTCTGCCGGCGGTCACCGACTCCCTGCACGCGCCCGCCGCCACCGTCCAGCTCACGCTGACCGCGTGCCTGACCGGCATGGCCCTCGGCCAGCTGGTCGTCGGGCCGATGAGCGACCGGTGGGGTCGCCGCAGGCCGCTGCTCCTGGGCATGATCGTCTACGTCCTCGCCACCGTGATCTGCGCCTTCGCCCCCACCGCCGAACTCCTCATCGCCTTCCGGCTGCTGCAGGGGCTGGCCGGTGCGGCCGGCATCGTCATATCCCGGGCCGTGGTGCGCGACCTCTACGACGGGGTGGAGATGGCGCGGTTCTTCTCCACCCTGATGCTGATCTCCGGAGTCGCCCCCGTCGTCGCCCCGGTGATCGGCGGACAGGTCCTGCGCTTCACCGACTGGCGCGGCATCTTCGTCGTGCTCACCGTCGTCGGCCTGCTCCTCACCTTCGTCGTCTGGAAGTGGCTGCACGAGACGCTGCCGGAGGCCGAGCGGCACACCGGGGGCATCGGTGACGCCCTGCGGACCATGCGCGGCCTGCTGGCCGACCGGGTGTTCACCGGCTACATGGTCGCGGGCAGCCTCGCCTTCGCCGCGCTCTTCGCCTACGTCAGCGCCTCCCCCTTCGTCGTGCAGGAGATCTACGGCGCCTCGCCGCAGACGTTCAGCCTGCTCTTCGGGATCAACTCGATCGGGCTGATCGCCGTCGGCCAGATCAACGGCAAGGTGCTGGTCGGCCGGATCAGCCTGGACAAGGCGCTCGGCTTCGGCCTGGCCGTCATCTCCCTCGCGGCGATCGCCCTGCTGCTGATGACGACCGGTGTCTTCGGGGACGTGGGCCTGCTGCCGGTCGCCGCGGGGCTGTTCGTCCTCATGTCGGCCATGGGGCTGGCGATGCCGAACACCAACACCCAGGCGCTGATGCGGACCCGGCACGCCGCCGGATCGGCCTCGGCACTGCTCGGCACCTCCTCCTTCCTCATCGGCGCCGTGGCCTCCCCGCTCGTGGGCATCGCGGGGGAGGAGACGGCCGTGCCCATGGCCGTGGTGCAGGTGGTCTGCGCGCTCTCGGCCGTGGCCTGCTTCCTGCTGCTGTGCCGGCCGTGGCGGCACGTGCCGCAGGACCAGCCGGCAGGCGGGTAGCCCGCCGGGCGGCCGGACCCGTCCACCCCGCGGGGCGGAGCCGGCGCCCCCCGGCCGGCGCGGTGGGCGACCGTCGCACGCGGCCGCCCGGACCGGCGCCGTCCCGCCCTGCTCGCCGCCGGACCGCCGGACTGCGGAGCGGCGGCCCGCTGCGCCTACAATTCGGCGGTGAACGCCACTCTCCCCACCGCGGAATCCCTGCGCACGGCCCTGGCCGGGCTGCTCGACGGGCTTCCGCCCAAGCAGGCCGCGCAGGCCGTCGACCGGCTGATCGCCAGCTACCGCGGGACGACCCCCACCGACGCCCCGGTCCTCCGCGACCGCTCGGACGTCGCCGCGTACGCCGCGTACCGCATGCCCGCGACGTTCGAGGCCGTACGGGCCTGCCTCGCCGCGTTCCGGGCGGCCGCTCCGGACTGGGCGCCCGCCACGCACACCGACATCGGCGGCGGCACGGGCGCGGCGACCTGGGCGGTGGCGGGTGCCTGGCGGCAGGCGCCGCGCACGACCGTCCTGGACTGGGCCGAGCCCGCCCTCGTCCTCGGCCGCGAGCTGGCCCGGGCGTCCGGGATCCCGGCCCTCAGCGAGGTGACCTGGCAGCGGGCGAGGATCGGCGTGGCGCAGGAGGAGGCAGCCACGGATCTGGTCACCGTCAGTTACGTACTGAAGGAACTCACGCCCGAGGACCGGGCCGCCCTCGTCGACTCCGCCGCCGCCCGCGCGCAGGCCGTGGTGATCGTGGAGCCGGGCACCCCCGACGGGTACGCCCGTGTCATCGAGGCCCGCGACCGGCTGATCGCCGCCGGGCTGACCGTCGCCGCGCCGTGTCCGCACAGTGGCGCGTGCCCCATCGAGCAGGGGACGGACTGGTGCCACTTCTCGGCGCGGGTCAGCCGCTCGTCGCTGCACCGCCAGGTCAAGGGCGGCTCGCTGAGCCACGAGGACGAGAAGTACAGCTACGTCGTCGCCACCCGCTTCCCCACCGACCCGGCGGGCGCCCGGGTCGTCCGGCGACCGCAGCTCCGCAAGGGCCAGGTACTGCTGGACCTCTGCACCCGGGACGAGGGCCTGCGCCGGGCCACGGTCACCAAGCGGCACGGCGAGCTCTACCGTGCCGCCCGGGACACCGCGTGGGGCGACCCGTGGCCGCCGCCGGAGGGTGACTAGCGGGCCCGGCCGCCGCGCCCGGACACGGCCCGGTGTCCGGGCCGCCGCCGGCTACGCCCGCAGCTCCTGGGTGCAGCACTTCACGCTGCCGCCGCCCTTGAGCAGCTCGCCCAGATCCACCGGGACCGGTTCGAAGCCCCGGTCCCGCAAGGGGGCGAGGAGGCCCACCGCCCCCTGGGGCAGCAGGACGTGGCGCCCGTCGCTGACCGCGTTGAGCCCGAGTGTCGCGGCGTCCGCCTCCTGGGCGATCAGGGCGTCGGGGAAGAGCCGGGCGAGCACGGCCCGGCTGCCCGGTGAGAAGGCACCCGGGTAGTACATGATCTCGTCGGCCGCGTCGTCGAGGACGCACAGCGCGGTGTCCAGGTGGTAGTAGCGCGGGTCCACCAGGTCCAGTCCGATCACCGGGCGGCCGAAGAACTCCTGCGCCTCGTCGTGCGAGAGCGGGCTGGACCGGAAGCCGCGCCCGGCCAGGAGGTAGGAGGCGGTGACGGCGAAGTCGCCCTCGCCCTCGTTGACGTGGTCCGGCTCCCGGATCTCGGTGAACCCGTGGGCGCGGAACCACTCGCGGTGCGCCTCGGCCTCGGCGTACCGCTCCCGGTAGGCGAACAGGGCGCCCAGCACGCGGCCGTCCACCACGGTGGCGCCGTTGGCGGCGAAGACCATGTCGGGCAGTTCGGGGCGGGGGGCGAGCAGTTCGACGGTGTGCCCGAGAGCGCGGTAGCGGTCGCGCAGGGTCTCCCACTGGGTGATGGCCAGGGGCAGGTCCACGGGTTTGGAGGGGTCCATCCACGGGTTGATGGAGTAGGTGACCTGGAAGTGGGCCGGGGCGCACATCAGGTAGCGACGAGGGGTGGCGTCACGGGTCAACGCGGGCTCCTCACGATCGGCAGCGCGAACTGCGGAACGGTGGGATACGCACGGTCTGCGCGTGACTTCATGGTGCGCCCCGGCCGCCGGTTGCGCAGTGATCCGAACGGGTGGTTCCCGGGCGTGGTCCGCACGCGTGTCCGCCCCGGGGCAGGCCGGGACGTCCCGGACCGCCGGCTTGTAGATTGACGGGATGGCACCGCAGAGGACCCCCGACTCCCACCGCCGCAGCGAACGCTCGCGCAGGGCGATCTACGACGCCGCGCTCGCCCTCGTCGGTGAGGTCGGCTACGGCAGGACGACGATCGAGGGGATCGCCGCCCGCGCCGGGGTCGGCAAGCAGACCATTTACCGGTGGTGGCCCTCGAAGGCGGCCGTCCTCATGGAGGCGTTCCTCGACATGGCGGCCCGGCAGGCCGCCGAGGCGGCCGGGGACGGCGACGCCCACGGCTTCCCGGACACGGGGGACCTGGCGGCCGACCTGAAGACCGTCCTGCGGGCCACCGTCGACGAGCTCAACGATCCGGCGAGCCAGGCGCCCACCCGCGCCCTGACCGCCGAGGCCGTCATGGATCCGGCCCTGGCCGCCCAGTTCGTCGAGAGGCTGCTCGAGCCCCAGATGCGGTTGTACGTCACACGGCTGCGCGCGGCGCAGGAGGCCGGGGAGCTGCGCGCGGACGTCGACCCGCGCACCGCGGTGGAGCTGCTCGTCGCCCCGCTCACCCACCGCTGGCTGCTGCGGACCCTGCCACTGACCCACGCCTACGCCGACGCGGTCGTGGACCACGCCCTGCGGGGCATGTCCGCGAGGCCCTGAAATAAATCGAGCCATTACCGGCATTTCCCCTCCAGGGGCCGACCTCCGCGCTCGGGCCGGGCCACCCCGCTCCGCGACTCCGGCCACCTGAGGAGCAGGATGGTGGGACCATGGAGGAAGAACCACTGAGGTGAGGGGATAGATGGGCGCCGATTCCGGCCGTTATCGCGGCACAGAGAGCAGGATCTCCCAGTGGCTGCGCCGGCGGCCCAAACCGCAGCCGGAAGCAGACGACGCGGCCCGGCTGGCGCTGCTCCTCGCCGTGGCCGAGGCCGGAATGCCGATCTCACCGGCCGCGCACCCGTCCGGTTACCGATGTTCGTGCGAGCGTGTCGGCTGTCCGACCCCCGCCCGGCACCCCGTGTCGTTCGCCTGGCAGACGCAGTCGACGACCGACCGCGTCCAGATCGAGCGCTGGGCCGCCGCTCAGCCGCTCGCCAACTTCATCACGGCGACCGGCATGGTCCACGACGTGCTGGACGTCCCCCTGGCGGCGGGGCGCAGCGCCCTGGACCGCCTGATCGCCGCGGGCATCGAGGTCGGGCCCGTCGCCCGGTCCGGTGACGACCGGATGCTCTTCTTCACCGCCACGCGCGGGACCCCCGAGGAGGAGGACGAGTGGTGGCCGTGCGAGCTGGACTGCCACCCCGAGACGATGGACGAGCACCCGGGGATGCGCTGGCACTGCCGCGGCAGCTATGTGCTGCTGCCGCCCGCGAGGCTCCCCGGTGACCTGGACGTGCACTGGATCCGCGGCCCGGAGTACCCGCTGCCCGACCCGCTGACCCTGCTGGAGACGCTCACGGACGCCTGCGCGCGGTACGCGGACACGGCCGACGCGAGTGACCTCGACCACGACGCGGTGGCCTGGCCGCTCAGCCGCTGACCGTACGGTGCCGGCCGGGTGCACCGGCGCCGGAGGCCGACCGCCGGGCCGGGGTGGGGTGGGACGCCCGCCGCGCGGGAGGGGCGTCACGCCCCGGTGCCGTCCGCCGCTCGCGTACCCGCGGCGCCGGACGCGCGCCCGGGCCCGTGGTTCAGGAGCCCTTTGCCGCGACGAGCCCCGGCAGGCGGTTCAGCACGCGCACCTTGCCACCCTCGCCGCCCGCGCCCCGCTTGGGCACGTAGACCAGCTGGCTGGAGACCCGCTCCTTGGTCAGTGTGCTCTGCACCTCGCCCGTCAGCAGCGCCCGCACGTCCGCCGTGACCGCCGGCCGCAGGCCCTTCGCGGCGGTCTGCCGTTCGAAGTGCTTGCTGCTGAAGAAGACCAGCGCCCCGCCGTCCTCGGTCGTCAGGCCCAGCGGCGCGAAGGCGCCCGTGTCCAGCGGCTGGTCGGCGTACTGGAACGAGAAACCGGCCTTGCGGGTGTTCCTGCGCGCGTCCCGCCAGCCAGAGGTGGTCGCGCCCGGGGCGAAGACGTCCGGTGTGCCGTCCTGGAGGTATCCCGTGTAGGCCGTGCTCAGGTCTCCCGGCGGGCTGGCCAGGACCGAATCCGTGTCCGCCGAGGGCACGGGCCGCACGAGGCCGTCCGCGTCCTCGCGGAACTTCGGTACCTCCGAGGGGGGTATCACCGCCAGGTAGGCGGCCTTCCACGGCGCGTCCGGCCCCGTGCGGACGAACGCCAGCAGCCAGCGGGTGTCCAGCTTCCCGCCGTCCTGGTCGCGGTTGGAGTCGGTGTCCGCGAGGAACCAGCGGGGCCAGCCCGCCTTGCGGGGGATGGCGAACGCGGCGTCGGACAGCACCAGCGGTCTGTGCGACGCGTTGCCCCGCGGGTTGTTCTTCCGGCGGGCCGTCAGTCCGGCCTGGTTGATCGCGCCGAGCGAACCGGTCACCCGGTCCGCGTCCAGCGCCGGATCGTAGGCCTTGTCCGCCCTGTTGTACGCGGCGGTGAAGTCCGCCAGGGCCTTCGCGGCCTCAGCCCTCGTCGCCCCCGGCACGACTTCCCGTTCGCCGTGCACCGTCACGCAGCCGCTCGCCGCCACGCTCAGCACCGTCGCCGTCGCGAGCCCCGCCGCCAGTCGACCCAGCCTTCTCATCCGTTGCCTTCTGCGCCTTCTGATCCGTCGTCCGCACTGACCGCCTGAACCCTACCGGGGCGAGGAACAGCGCGAGGGTGGGGACGAGGTAGAGCAGCCACACCGTGACCTGGAGGACGGTCGGATCGGCCTGGAAGTTGAGGACCCCCTTGAGCAGGGTGCCGTACCAGCTGTCCGGCGGGATCGTGGCCGTGACGTCGAACGCCTTGTCCTGGAGGCCGCCCAGGAAGCGGGCCTCCTGGAGGTCGTGCACCCCGTAGGCGAGCACCCCGGCGGCCACGACGACGAGCATGCCGCCCGTCCACGTGAAGAACCTCGACAGGTTGATCCGCAGCGCGCCCCGGTAGAACAGCCAGCCCAGGACCACCGCGGTCGCGATGCCGAGCAGCACACCCACCAGCGGTGACGAGGATCCCTCACCGCTCGCCCGCACGGACGCCCACACGAACAGCGCCGTCTCCAGGCCCTCCCGGCCCACCGCGAGGAAGGCGGTGGCGACCAGGGCGCCGGTGCCCATCGCCAGGGCCGCGTCGAGCTTGCCGTGCAGCTCCCGCCTCAGGTGCCGCGCGGTCCGCCGCATCCAGAAGACCATCCAGGTCACCAGGCCGACGGCGATGATCGACAGCGATCCGCCGAGCATCTCCTGGGCCTCGAACGTCAGCTCCTGCGAGCCGAACTCGAGCGCCGCGCCGAAGGCCAGCGAGATGGCGCACGCGATGCCGATGCCGGTCCACACCGGACGCAGCGCGTCGCGGCGGCCGGTCTTGACCAGGTACGCGATGAGGATGCAGACGACCAGGCTGGCCTCGAGACCCTCGCGCAGGCCGATCAGGTAGTTGCCGAACATGCCGGTCCTTCCACGCTTCCGGTCACGGGACCGGTGTTTCCACGGTGCCGGTCACGAGGCCGGCGCTTCCACGGGGCCGGTCACGAGAACAGTGTCCGGCCCCACCAGTCGTCCCTGTCGCGGACGCCCGGCGGCACGGCGAAGACCGCCGAACCCACGTGCTGGATGTACTCGTTGAGCGCGTCGGCGGCTGCCAGGCTCCGCTGCACCGGGATGAAACCCCTGCGGACGTCACGCTGGTAGGCCAGGAAGAACAGGCCGGCGTCGAGCCTGCCCAGCCCGTCCGTGCCGTCGGTGAAGGAGTAGCCGCGGCGCAGGATCCTCGCACCGCCGTTGGTGTCGGGGTGGGCGAGCCGCACATGGGCGGTCGGTAGCATCGCCTTGAGGAACGGCTCGTCACGCTCCTTCGACCTGCCGACCGGGGCGCCCTCGCCCTTGTCCCGGCCGAAGATGTCCTCCTGCTCCTGCAGCGGGGCCCGGTCCCAGGTCTCGATGTGCATCCGGATGCGCCGCGCCACCAGGTACGAGCCCCCGGTCATCCACCCGGCGCCGTCCTTCCGGCCGACCCACACGTGCTCGTCCAGGGCGGCGGTGTCCGTGCCGGAGATGTTCCGGGTGCCGTCCTTGAAGCCCATCATGTTGCGGGGGGTATGGGCGTCCGGCGTCGTCGAGGACGTCTTGCCGAAGCCCAGCTGCGACCAGCGGATCGCGGTGCGCCCCATGCCGATCCTGGCGAGATTGCGGATGGCGTGCACGGCGACCTGCGGGTCGTCGGCGCACGCCTGCACGCACAGGTCGCCGCCGCTGCGGGCGGGGTCGAGGTTGTCACCGGGGAACTTGGGGAGATCCACCAGCGCTTCCGGCCGGCGTCCCTCGAGTCCGAACCTCCCCTTCGCGAACAGGGAGGGCCCGAAACCGATGGTGAGCGTCAGCCGGGACGGCCGCAGGCCGAGCGCCTCACCCGTGTCGTCCGGCGGCGCCTCGGCCAGGCCGCCGTAGGCGCCGTCGCCCACGGTGCGCCCGGCCGTCATCCGCTCCGCCGCCCGGGTCCACTCCTCGAGCAGGCCGGCCAGCTCGGCCCGGTCCTTCGTCGTCACGTCGAAGGAGGCGAAGTGCAGCCTGTCCTGCACGGGGGTGGCGACCCCCGCCTGGTGTGCTCCGTGGAAGGGCACCGCCGCGCCGCTGTCCCCGGCCGGCTCCGCGCCGTCGGGGCGCACCGCGGCCAC
>NZ_JBEXWB010000092.1:0-18610 GCF_040629645.1 Streptomyces sp. NPDC005899
ACTGCCCGCCGGGGTGCCCGGCGGGCCCGCCGGGCCGGTGGCGGGCAGTCGAACGGAAGGACCCACGCCCTCGTGGCCGCGCCCCGCAAAGCCGCTCACCGCAAGCCCAAGCAGCGCTTCTTCACCGGCCCTGCTGCCCGCACCGCAGCCACCCTGGCCTTCGCCGGAGCGGCGACCGCGACCGCCTTCGAAGGCGCCGCCCAGGCGGAGCCCCCGCTCACCCCGGCCGAGGTCAGGACCGAGGTCGACCGGCTGTACCACGAGGCGGAGATCGCCACCGAGCGGTACAACGGCGCGAAGGAGAAGGCCGCCGCCACCGCGAAGTCCCTCGACGCCCTGCGCGACGAGGCCGCGCGCAGGACCGCACGCCTCAACGCCACGCGCGACGCGCTCGGCTCCTTCGCCGCCGCCCAGTACCGCAGCGGCGGCATCGACCCGGCCGTCCGGCTCGCCCTCTCCTCCGACCCCGACCAGTACCTCCGCCGGGCCGCCTACCTGGACCGCGCCGGCGACCGGCAGGCCGGTGCGCTCAACGGCGTGCGCCGGCAGGCCGACGGCATCGCGCAGCTGCGCGCCCGCGCCGAGGACGAGCTCGCGTCCCTCGCCGCACGCCGGGCGGAACTGCGGAAGCACAAGGACACGGTCGTCACCAAACTGGCCGGCGCCCGGAAGCTGCTCGCCACCCTGACCGCCGCCCAGCGGGCCGACTACGAGCGTGCGGCGGACACCGCGCACGGCGGCGGCCCCTCCCGCGCCGACCGCGGCATCCCGCGCGCCTCCGTCGCCGCCCCCGGCTCCCGCGCGGCGCAGGCCGTCGACTTCGCGTACGGCGCACTCGGCAAACCGTACGTCTGGGGGGCCACCGGCCCCTCGTCGTTCGACTGTTCCGGGCTCACCCAGGCCGCGTGGCGGGCCGCCGGTGTCTCGCTGCCCCGCACCACGTACACCCAGATCAACGCGGGCCGCCGCGTCTCCCGTTCCGAACTGGCCCCGGGCGACCTGGTGTTCTTCTACTCGGGGATCAGCCACGTCGGCCTGTACATCGGCGGCGGCCAGATGATCCACGCCCCGCGCCCCGGCGCCCCTGTGCGTATCGCGCCCATCAGCGAAATGCCCTTCGCGGGAGCGACCCGGGTGGCATAGGCTCCGCGCCGACCGGACGCCGCCAGAGAGAAGGCCACCCTTGTCCATGGACACCGCTGTCCAGAGTTACGCGCGTACGCTCGCCCTGCGCTCCCCCGGCCACTACCGGACCGGCCCCTTCACGGTCCGCCACAACCCGGACTGGGAGTTGAGGTTCGCCAACTACGCGATACCCGACCGGGGCGCCGAGCCCACCGCCGGGGACGTCGCGGACCTGGTGGCGGCGATGCGCGCACACGACCGGCTGCCCCGCCTGGAGTTCCTGCCGTCGTGGGCGCCGGCCGTCGAACAGGCCCTGCTGGACGCCGGTTTCACCGTGGAGAGCCGGGCCCCCGTACTCGTCTGCACGCCCGCGGCCCTCCGGGTGCCGGGCCCGGTGGACGGGCTGCGCATCGCCGAACCCAGGACCGAGGACGAGTTCGCGTCGGCCGCCGCCGTCCAGCACACCGGCTTCGGCGGCGAGGGCGGCCCCGACGACGGCATGATCGCGTGGCTGCGCACGGCGACGGCCGACGGCGGTGTGTCGGCACTCGCCACCGTGGACGGCCTCCCCGCCGGCGCGGGCGGCTGCTCGGCACCGGTCGACGGCATCGGCGAACTCGCCGGACTGGCCGTCGCAGACGTCTTCCGCCGCCGGGGCGTCGGCGCCGCACTCTCGGCCTGGCTCACCGCCACGGCCTTCGAGCGCGGCTTCGACACCGTCTGGCTGGAACCCGGCAGCCCGGACGTCGAACGGATCTACGCGGGCATCGGCTACCGCAGGGCCGGCGAGAAGCTCAACATCGCGCTCGAGGCGTCCGGCGGCTGACCCCGTGGGGCCTCAGACCAGCCGCCGTGCCGTGGCCCACCGCGTCAGCTCGTGCCGGTTGGACAGCTGGAGCTTGCGCAGCACCGCCGAGACGTGCGACTCGACCGTCTTCACGGAGATGAACAGCTGCTTGGCGATCTCCTTGTACGCGTAACCGCGGGCGATCAGCCGCAGCACCTCCCGCTCGCGCTGCGTGAGCCGGTCCAGGTCCTCGTCGAGCGGGGGCGCGTCGGTCGACGCGAAGGCGTCGAGGACGAAGCCGGCCAGCCGGGGCGAGAACACCGCGTCGCCGTCCTGCACCCGGAAGACCGAGTCGACCAGGTCCGCGCCGGTGATGGTCTTGGTGACGTAGCCGCGGGCGCCGCCCCGGATGACCCCGATGACGTCCTCGGCGGCGTCGGACACGGACAGCGCCAGGAAGCGCACCGGGTTCTCCACGGCGCCCATCATCGGTGCGCACCGGCGCAGCACCTCGACGCCGCCGCCGCCCGGGAGGTGGACGTCCAGGAGGACGACCTCGGGGCGGGTCGCCGTGATCACGGTGACCGCCTGGTCGACGTCGGCGGCCTCGCCGACGACCTCGACACCGGTCTCCTCGGTGCGGCCGATCTCGGCCTGTACCCCTGTGCGGAACATCCGGTGGTCGTCGACGAGCACGACCCGTACCCGGCGCTCCGGCCCCCCGGTCGCTTCGGTGTTCTCGGTCATTCGCCCGCCCTCTCCATCTCCAGCTCGACTTCCGTGCCCCCGCCGGGCACCGGACGCAGTCGCGCCGTACCGCCGTTGCGCTGCATCCGGCCGATGATTGATTCTCGTACGCCCATCCTGTCGCCGGGGACGTCGTCCAGGTCGAAGCCCGGCCCCCGGTCCCGTACCGAGACGAACACCGTGCGGCCCTCGACCTCCGCGAAGACCTGGACGGCTCCGCCCTCGCCACCGTACTTGGCGGCGTTGACCATCGCCTCGCGTGCGGCCTGCATCTGTGCGGTCAGCCTCTCGTCGAGCGGGCAGTCGCCGACGACCACGACCTCCAGCGGCACCCCGTGCTTGTCCTCGACCTCCGCGGCGGCGCGCTTGACGGCCTCGGCGAGCGTCGTGGGCTCGTCGTCCTCGTCCTTGCCGGTGCCGCCGGGGTCATAGAGCCAGTTGCGCAGCTCCCGTTCCTGGGCGCGGGCCAGCCGGCGGACCTCGCCCCCGTCGTCCGCGTTGCGCTGGATCAGGGTGAGCGTGTGCAGGACGGAGTCGTGGACGTGCGCCGCGACCTCGGCGCGCTCCTGGGCGCGGATGCGCATCAGGCGTTCCTCGGAGAGGTCCTGGGTCATGCGTACGAGATAGGGGCCGGCCAGGAGCGCGATGCCGGTGAGCACGGCGATGGCCGCGGTCATCACGTTGCCGAGCTGGGCCGCGGAGCCGCGGACCACCATGAAGACGGCGAGACCGAGGCCGACGAGCGCGACCCCGGCCAGGGCTCGGGCCAGGTGCAGCACGCGGCGGCGGCGGCCGACCTCGATCCAGCGGGCCCGCCGCGCGTTGTCGGCCTGGCGCCAGACGAGGACGGAGCCGGCGCCGATCAGCAGCGTCGGCCAGATGTAGCGGTCGGCCTCGCTGCCCATGTCGACGTTGCCGACGAAGACCACGGCGCCCACCAGGAGCGCGACCAGGGCGAACACCTGGCCCCTGTCGGGCTTGCGCAGCCGGCGCCGGCCGTCGGGTGCCGTCTCGAAGACCGAACGCGTCGTCTCCACCCCGCCCACGCCGAGCGGGACGACGATCCAGAACACGGCGTACAGCAGGGCGCCGAGCCCGTCCGCCAGGAACAGCCCGAGGAAGAGGAACCGCACCCAGGCGACGGGCAGCCCCAGGTGACCGGCCAGCCCGCGCGCCACACCGCCGAGCATCCGCCCGTCGGCGCTGCGGTACAGCTTGCGCGGCGGCGGCTCCTCCGCGTCCGGGGCGTGGGAGCTCGGGGCTCGGGTCGTGGCTGTCGGCATGGACCGATGGTCACACGCCGGGGCCGGTCGCGGTATCAGGGTCGCCCCGGACCCGTCCCTGATCCCCGGCCGCCCGGGTCGTCCACCGCCGCCCCGCCTCACCGCCGGCCCCGCCGGAGCCCGCCGGCCCCGCCGGAGCCCGCAGGGGACGCCGGGAGGCAATATCAGGGATCGCCCAGGGTCGCTGCGGGTCCCGTCCGGGCGTACGGGCCGTCACCATGGAGCCATGACCGTTCCCCAGGACGCCGCCCCCGGCGTCACGCCGCCCCCGGACCCGCAACCGCGGCTGCACCGCAGCCCGCGGCAGAAGGTGGTGGCCGGGGTGTGCGGTGGGCTCGGCCGGTACTGCGACGTCGACCCGGTGATCTTCCGCATCGTGCTCGGTGTCCTGGCGGTGACCGGCGGCATCGGTCTGATCTTCTACGGCTTCGCCTGGCTCCTCCTCCCCCTGGACGGCGAGGAGGAGAACGAGGCACGCAGGCTGCTGTCCGGGCGGGTGGAGGGTGCCTCCCTGATCGCGCTGCTGCTCGCCCTGGTGGGCTGCGGGCTGCTGCTGTCGATGCTGCACAACGGCGGGATGCTGGCCTTCGCGGCGATGCTGTCGCTGGCCGTCGTCGGCTTCTCCGTCTGGACCCAGCACCGCGGGACGGCCCCGGAGGACCCCGCGGGCGCGGTGGCGCAGACGCCGGGCAGCCCGTTGGCACATCCCCCGGGCCACGGGGCGCCGCCCGAGGTGAAGGCGCCTCCCACGCCGGGCGGCCCGTCCTGGTGGCGGGACCCCATCGTCAAGGACGGCACGACGGGCCCGGTGGGGCCCGGCTATCTGTGGGGTCCCGTGGACGCGGCCTCCGGACCGGCGGAGCGGCCCCGCGGGGCGACCGCGGCCTTCCCCTCCCGTGCTCCCCACCGGCCGCCGGGCACCCGGGGCCCCCGCCCCATCGGGGGACTCGTCTTCCTCCTCGCCCTGGCCGCCGCCGGTCTGGGCACGGGGCTGAGCTGGGAGGCGCACCCCCTGGGGACGAGCCTGCAGTTCGGACTGGCCGCCGCTCTCGCGGTGTTCGGCGCCGGCCTGCTCGTCGCCTCGGTCATCGGCCGGACGGGGTTCGGCACGATCGTGCTGGCCGTGCTCACGGCGGGGCTTCTCGCGGGCGCCTCCTCCGTGCCGAAGGACATCGGCACGGACTGGGTCCGCAAGGAGTGGCGGCCCGCTTCCGTGGCGGCGGTCCAGCCACGCTACGAACTGGGCGCCGGGGTGGCGAAGCTCGACCTGTCCGCGATCACCGTCCCCGTGGGTGACACCGTGCGCACCGGGGTCGAGGTCGGAGCGGGCGTCGTGCGCGTCGTCGTGCCGAACGGGGTGACGGTGAAGGTGGACGCCGGGACGGGGCTCGGCGACATCCGGCTCTTCACCGGCGCCCACGACGGCATACGTCTCGCCACGGATCTGCGCGAGCGTCGCACCGTCGGACCCCTGAAGGACAGCAAGCCCGCCGGCACGGTCCAGCTGGACCTGGAAGCCGGCGTCGGACAACTGGAGGTCACCCGTGCCGCGTCATGAGTTCCGGCCCGGCCGCGCGGTGGCGGGCGTCGTCATGCTCGCGCTGGCCGGCGGCTACACGGCGGACGCCGTCGGCGCCTGGGAGGTCTCCTGGGCCTTCGCCGCCCCGGTGTTCCTCGGGGGACTCGGGCTCGCGGCCTGTGTGACGTGGGTCAGTTACCGGATGCGCCGCCGCCGGGACGCGAGGAGGGCGTCCGCGGAGAACTCCGCGGCGCCCGCGAGCAGCAGCGGCAGCCAGGCCATGAGGTAGACGAGGTCGTTGCCGTAGTAGTACGGCTCCGTCCGCCAGCTGACGGTCAGCCACAGGCTCAGCGAGATCAGTACCCCGCCGAGGGCCGCGATCCGTGCCCACAGTCCGGCGAGCGTACCGAGGCCGACCGCGAGTTCGCCGAACGCGATGGCGTGGCCGAAGCCCTCGGGGCTCTTGAGCGCGAGGTCGACGAGCGCCGGGACGGCGGACGTGTCGCGCACGGCGTTCATCGTCTCGCCGATGGACCCCGGCCCGGTCGCCGACAGGAACGCGCCGTCGGTGAGTTTGTCCAGGCCCGCGTAGACGAAGGTGACGCCGAGGAAGATCCGCAGGGGCAGCAGCGCGTACTGCCGCGCGCGCTCCCTCGTGCCTCTCGGCCCGTGCGTCCCGCCTCCCGGCCCGTGCGTCCCGTAGGAACCGCCGCCGTATCCGTGCATCGCTGCCCCGCCTTCTGTTGGCCTTTCAACAGACCATACGTACGTCGGCCGGGCACGGCTCACCGGTGTGCGGTCGGGGACCGGGTCGTCCGTGACCGGTCAGTCCGTGACGTCGATCGGGCAGGCGTTGGTCTCCACACCCGCCGCGGTCACGACCTGGACGTCCACGACACCCGGCTCGACCTCGACCGGGACCGGCACGGTGAGCACCGTGTCCGCCGGATTGGCGAAGCCACCGGCGACCGGGATCAGCGGCACGTGGACGTGCACCCGGCCGATCCTGACGACCACCCGGGCCAGCCGGTCGGGGCTGCCCGCGCCGACCGGCACGAAGCCGGCACCGCGGATCTCGATGTCGTCACCGGTACGGATCGGCGCGTCCAGGTCCCCGGCCTCCCGCGCGCGGACGACCGAGTGGATGACCGGGCGCCCGCCCTCCGCGTACTTCCCGCAGAAGTACGTCACGGCGGACACCGCCACCAGGATCGCGAGGCCCCACGGCAGGTCGGGCAGCTGCTCGGGGCGGCGTGCGAGGCGGACCGCGGCGAACAGCACGGCGACGGCGCTGACGAGGACGTACTGCACGTCCGTGAAGCTGCCGCGCCCGGAGTCGTCGGTGAGCAGGTCGGCGGCGCGCGGCCGGTCGGCCCGCAGCTTCTGCAGACGCTGCCCCAGCACCCTCACGGTCACCACGCGGCGCACGAGCACGGCGACCGCGCACACCAGTGCCAGCACGGTGAGCACACCGGCCGAGCGGACCAGGTCCAGGCCCTCGATGAGCTCGTCCCGGTCGTCGTGGCCGGAGGCCCCGGCCAGCTGCAGCGCGAGGACGAGCACGGAGAAGACGGCGAGCAGCACCCAGGACGCGGCGACGGCACGTGAGGTGGAGAGCCGGTTGTCCTCCCCGACGAGCGGGGCCAGCAGGCCGCCGCGGGCCCGGTGGACGCGGGCGGCGCCGGTCAGCAGGCACGCGGTGACCAGCCCGGCGACCAGCCCGGCGGTCCGGGCGGTGGACCATCCGGCGCCGACGGCGGTGACGGACTCGCCGATCACCAGCAGGGCGACGCCGCCCCAGACGACGACGAGCGTGCGCCGCCAGACCGCGTGGAGCCAGGCGTCACCGGCCTCCCGGCTGCGTTCGGCGACGGCACGGGCCGACCCCGTGAGCTCGTCCGACACCCACTGCCGGGACGCGGAAGGGGACCGGGCGACTCCGGCGGGCAGGCCCTTGCCCGCCGCGAGTTCGTCCCGCCGGGTGAGGAAGGCCGCCACCGCGCGGCGGTGACCCTCGCGTGCTCCGTGCGGGCAGCCGCCGCACGCACAGCCACCGCCGTGCGGGCCCTGTGCCCTCGCCTCGTCCAACGCCACGGAGAACGCCGCCCTTTCCCGTATCCGTACAAGCAACTCGCTTCTGTTTTCTGCGAATTGTGCCGTACGGGGTGGACGCGGACCGCATCGGGGCGGGCAGCGGGCACCCGTGGTCAGTATGTGCGAATTCCGGCCGGCGCGTGTGCGGTTCCTCAGGTGCCGAGCACGAGGTAGGCGAGGCCGAGCGTCCCCCGGTAGCCGCCGTAGTAGCCCGTGCGCCGGGCGTCCACGGCCGCCGTCACCTCGGCGTGCAGCGGATGCCCGGGGTTGGCCAGCGCCCAGCGCTCACCCCGGCCGATGTTGGCGGCCGACTCGAACAGATCCCACTCGCGCCGGTCGGCGACGGTCACCTGCAAGGCGCGGAGCCCGGCGGCTTCCGCCTGCCGGACCAGGCCCAGGAGCGAGCCGAAGTCGCCCGGTTCGGCACCGAGCCCCTCCAGCGCGGCGGCCGACGGCTCGCGTTCCCAGAACCCGTCACCGAACAGCACCCTGCCCCCGGGACGCACGGCGGCCCGCAGCGCCCCCAGCGCCTCGGGGGTCCCTCCCGGCCAAGCGTGCGCGGATCCGACGGAGACGGCCAGGTCGTAGCCGCCGCCGGGGTGGTCGGCGGCGGGCACCTCGTGGAAGCGCACCCGGCCGTCGAGCCCCCGCTCCTCGGCCAGCCGTCGCCCCCGGGCCACCGCTTCCGGGTCGGTCTCGATGCCGTCGCCGGTGGCGCCGGGGGCGGCCTCGACGAGGCGCATCAGCAGTTCGCCCCAGCCGCTGCCGAAATCCGCGATCCGGGCTCCCCGTGAGGGAGCGCAGGCGGCGATCAGCCGGGCGGCGTGGGCTTCGGACAGCGGGGTGTTCCAGACAAGGCGGTCGTTCCCGGGGGCGGACATCAGAGCGCGGACTTCGTCGGCAGACATGGTCACGCACCATTCCACGGGCCGGGAGGACCCGCCACCGGTTAAGCGGGGCCGCCGGGAGCGGCCCCGCGGCGCTGAGGACGGCCCCCGTGGGGCGAGCCTCGTCCCCCGCCGCGGCACGCCCTGCCCACACGACGACGCCGCCGCCCGGACGAAAGGGCGACGGCGGCGGCGACGGCATCAGCGGGCGGGGATCACTCCCACTCGATGGTCCCCGGCGGCTTGCTCGTCACGTCGAGCACCACGCGGTTGACCTCGGCGACCTCGTTGGTGATGCGGGTGGAGATCTTCGCGAGCGTCTCGTACGGGAGGCGCGACCAGTCGGCGGTCATGGCGTCCTCGGAGGAGACCGGGCGCAGCACGATCGGGTGACCGTAGGTACGGCCGTCACCCTGGACGCCGACGCTCCGCACGTCCGCGAGCAGGACCACCGGGCACTGCCAGATGTCCCGGTCCAGGCCGGCCGCGGTCAGCTCCTCGCGGGCGATGGCGTCGGCGTCGCGGAGCAGGTCGAGCCGCTCCTTGGTGACCTCGCCGACGATGCGGATACCGAGGCCGGGGCCGGGGAAGGGCTGGCGCTGGACGATCTCCTCCGGCAGCCCGAGTTCCTGCCCGACCATCCGGACCTCGTCCTTGAACAGCTGGCGCAGCGGCTCGACGAGCTGGAACTCGATGTCCTCGGGCAGTCCGCCCACGTTGTGGTGGGACTTGATGTTGGCGGTGCCGGTGCCGCCGCCGGACTCCACCACGTCCGGGTAGAGGGTGCCCTGGACGAGGAAGGCGACGTCCTCGCCCTCCGCCGCCTCGGCCACGATCTCGGCCTGGGCCTGCTCGAAGACCCGGATGAACTCCCGGCCGATGATCTTCCGCTTCTGCTCCGGGTCGCTGACCCCGGCCAGGGCGTCCAGGAACCGCTTCTCGGCGTCGACGACCTTCAGCTTCACGCCGGTCGAGGCCACGAAGTCCTTCTCGACCTGCTCGCTCTCCCCCTTGCGCATCAGGCCGTGGTCGACGTAGACGCAGGTGAGCTGGGAGCCGATGGCCTTCTGCACGAGGGCCGCCGCGACCGCGGAGTCCACACCGCCGGACAGGCCGCAGATGGCGCGCTTGGTGCCGACCTGCTCCCGGATGAGGGCGATCTGCTCCTCGACGACGTTGGTGGTCGTCCAGGTCGGCTCGATGCCCGCGCCCCGGTACAGGAAGTGCTCCAGGACCTGCTGCCCGTAGGTCGTGTGCATGACCTCCGGGTGGTACTGGACGCCGTACAGCTTCTTCTCGTCGTTCTCGAAGGCGGCGACCGGCACGACGTCCGTGGACGCGGTGACGGTGAAGCCCTCGGGAGCGGCGGAGCAGGCGTCGCCGTGCGACATCCACACCGACTGCTCGGTGGGGGTGCCCTCGAAGAGGGTCGAGCCGGCCTTGGACACGGCGAGCGGGGTGCGGCCGTACTCGCGGGCGCCGTTGTCGTCGACCGTGCCGCCGAGCGTGGTGGCCATCAGCTGGAAGCCGTAGCACATGCCGAAGACCGGGACCCCGGCCTCGAACAGCGCGCGGTCCAGGCTGGGGGCGTCCGGCGCGTACACCGAGGACGGGCCGCCGGACAGGATGATCGCCCGGGGGTTCCTGGCCAGCATCTCGGCGACCGGCATCGTGGACGGGACGATCTCGCTGTAGACCCGGGCCTCACGGACGCGGCGGGCGATGAGCTGGGCGTACTGGGCGCCGAAGTCGACGACGAGGACCACGTCGGTGGTGGGGTCGGCGGCGGCGGGGGGTGCTGCTGGCACGGGAGCGGCCTTCCGGCGGTGGAGAAGAGGGGTCGGTCCACCCAATTCTACCGGCCGTGGAACTCTTCCCCTCCGGTCTCCCGTCCCCCTCCCCCGGCCCGCTCCCCGCGCGGGCCCCGTCTCACCATCCGGGCCCGCCGGGACCCGGCGGGGTGGCGGGTCCATACTGTGCCCCATGCGTCAGCACACGACCTTCGTCTTTACCTATGGCATCCGGCCCGCCGGGTGTCATGGTCGTGCTGCTTGAGCAACTGACGAGCAACGTTCCAGACGCCCCGGGCCCGAAGGCCCGGGGCGTCCTGCGTTCCGGGCCGGGGCTCCGGGGCAACCGACCCGACCGGGAGTCACAGATGACCAGCACCGCACCCACCAGGACGGCCACCGAGCAGACCGGCGCGCACACCGAGGAGGCCGCCTCCCTGATCGGGGGCGCCCGTGCGCGGATCGACTCGCTGGACGACCGGATCATCGGCCTCGTCCAGGAACGGATGGCCGTCTCCGCGGTCATCCAGGAGGCCAGGATCACATCCGGGGGCCGCCGGGTGAACCTGTCCCGGGAGATGGACGTCCTCGGCCACTACAGCGGGGCCCTGGGCAAGCCGGGGACCGCGCTGGCCATGACGCTGCTGGAACTGTGCCGCGGCCGGGTGTGACGGCACGCACGAGCCGTACGGTCCCACGGCCTCCGTGACGCCGTGACGCCGTACGCCTCGCGGGGGCCCGTGCGGAGGAAGGGGCGGCCGGCACGGTCGCGGGTGCCAGGATCCGGCGGCACGGGGCGCACCAGGCGGAAGACCGTACGGCCGCACGCGCGTTCGGGCGCCGCCTCACCCGTACGGCGCGTGACCGGCCGTCGGGCGGTCTCGTTGGTCCGGGTGCCGCGCCGGCCAGGCGCGGCACGGCAGGAGAACCACGCGTGGCTCCGCCGGGACGTGTGGCGCACCGCAGGTACGCCGTGGGACCTCGTCCCGGCGTGTGTGACCCGTTCGCAGGGGACAGCGGACCGGTCACCGGTACGCGGCCGGCCCCGGGGACGCCCGGGGCCGGTCGCTTCCAGGCCATGATCGGGTCGGACCCGCGTGGCGCGGCGCCTGCTCGTCGCGAACAGCAGCACGCCGCCCACGGCCAGGGCGATCGCCGCGGCACCGGAGGCCATCAGCGCCACCGAGCCGGTGGAGGCCAGGCCGCCACCCGTGTCCGGCGTCGCGGAACCGGGGCCGGACGTGCCCGTGTCCCCGTCCGCACCGGACGCCGTGCCCGAGGTCCCGGTCGTCCCGGGGTCCTGTCCCGCCGTCCCACCGCCGGCGGAGCCCCCGCCGGAACCGCCGGTCGCGGTGGAACCGCCGGAGGTGCCGCCCGTGTCCCCGGCTCCGGGGCCGTCGCCGTTCAGCACGAGCCGCGCGGGGTTGTCGGCCGGCTTCCCGTCGAACGGCAGCTCGGGGTCCTGGAGCCCGGTGTTCCGGATCCGGACGGCGCCGGAGGCGGGGCACGGCGGAGGGTGAGGGTGGAGGCCGGGCCGGAAGGGCGTCCGGACGCCGCGGCGCGCCGGCCCCGTGGGGCGCCCGTGTGTGGCGAGCGCCACAGCAGGAATGTGCGGGCCGGGGGGCAACCGTCGGACGGGTTCACGGGTCATGCAGGTCGAATCACCAGGCATGGGGGCTGCACTCGGAGGGGGGTGCAGCCCCTGGGCCTCTCCAGGACCGAGGGGCGCGGCCCCTGGTGTGCTCCCTGAGCCCTCCAGGCCGCCGCCCTCCGGCGGGAGCCGGTCTCAGACCTCGGAGACGGTCGCCTTCGGCGGCACCACGGGCATCCCGAGGAACGGCAGTCTCAGCGCGCCGAACGCCTTCGCGGGCACGGCCGGCGCCTTCGGTTCGACCGCGGCGATCCGCTCGTAGGCGGCGCTCTGTGCCGGCCGCGGGTCGGCGTCTCCCTTGTTGGGCCAGAAGGACATCGCGCGCTCGGCCTGCGCGGTGATCGTCAGCGACGGATTGACGCCCAGGTTGGCGGAGACCGCAGAACCGTCGACGACGGAGATGCCCGGGTGTCCGTAGAGCCGGTGGTAGGGGTCGATGACGCCCTCCTCGGCGCTCGCCCCGATCGCGCAGCCGCCGAGGAAGTGCGCGGTGAGCGGGGTGCCCATCAGCTCTCCGATGTTCGACCCGGCGAAACCGTTGATCTCCTGGGCGAGCAGGGTGGCCCCCTGGGTCGCCTCCGCGATCTGCGTCGGGTTGGGTGCCCCGTGGCCCTGCCGGGCGGTGAGCAGGCCCTTGCCGACTCCCCCGGGCTTGCGGTACGCGACGAGCGAGTTGTCCAGCGACTGCATGACGAGTCCGATGATCGTGTGCTCCGACCAGCGCCGGTTGGACAGTGAGCGCATCGTCAGCCACGGGTGCCGGGCGACGTTGCCGAACCACGCCCGGACCCGGTGCGCGCTGTAGGGCACCTGGAGGATGGTGAGAGCGCCCATGGCGTTCGAGCCCCTGCCGTAGCGGACCGGCTCGATGTGGGTGTTCGCGTCCGGGTGGATCGACGACGTGATGGCGACACCCCGGGTGAAGTCGGCCTTCGCGGCGCCGTGCTTCGCGCGGTAGCGGCGGTCGCTCGTCTGCGCGCCCACCAGTCCCTCGGAGTTCGTACGGGTCAGCTCGCCCAGCCTCGGGGACAGCCGCGGCAGGAGGCCCTCGTCCTTCATGGTGTGCAGCAGGGTCTGGGTCCCGTACGTACCCGCCGCCACGACCACCTTCCGTGCCCGCAGGACGGCCGGGCGGGCCTTCCTGCGCCGGTGGGTGGGGACGGTCGAGACGCGGTAGCCGCCGTTCGGGTCCTCGGTGACGGCGACGACGGACGTCATCGGGCGGATCACGGCGCCGGCCTTCTCCGCCAGGTACAGGTAGTTCTCGTTCAGGGTGTTCTTCGCCCCGTGACGGCAGCCCGTCATGCACTCGCCGCACTCGGCGCAGGCCTTGCGGGCCGGTCCCGCCCCGCCGAAGTAGGGGTCGGCGACCTCTCCGCCGGGCTCGGTCCTGGACGTGCCGTCGGCGTCCTGCCCGTCACCGAAGAAGACACCCACCGGGGCGAGGTGGAACGTGTCGCCGACGCCCATGGTCTCGGCGGTCGCCTTGAGGTGGACGTCGGCCGGGGTCATGGTCGGGTTGAGCCTGACGCCCAGCATCCGCTTCGCCTGGTCGTAGTGCGGGGCCAGCTCGGCCTGCCAGTCGGTGATGCCCGCCCACTGGCGGTCCTCGAAGAACGGCGCGGGCGGCACGTACAGGGTGTTGGCGTAGTTGAGGGAGCCCCCGCCGACCCCGGCGCCCGCCAGCACCATCACCTTGCCCAGCAGGTGCACCCGCTGGATGCCGAACAGGCCGAGTGCCGGGGCCCACAGGTAGTTCTTGATGTCCCAGGACGTCTTGGGCAGGGTCTCGCGTGTGAAGCGGCGCCCCGCCTCCAGGACGCCGACCCGGTATCCCTTCTCGCTCAGCCGCAGCGCCGAGACCGCGCCGCCGAAGCCCGAGCCGACGACGACGACGTCGTAGTCGTACGCGTCGTCGTCGGCCGCCTCGACGGCGGATCCGGCCGGTGTCTGGGCAGGGCTGTCCTGGGACATGGCTCTCCTCGGTGCGAAAGAGACAGAACGGAGCGGGGAAGATCGGAAGCGGGGGGACGGGGCGGGCGGAGCGGTGCGCCGGGGGTCAGCGCAGCCGGAAGGCCTTCATCGCCTTGAGGCTGCGGCTCATGAGGGCCGCGTACTTCTCGTCGTCCATGCCGAAGGCCGGCGCGAGTGGCATGAGCCGCTGCTGGGCGATCGTCTGGGCTTCGGTGTACTTGAGGATGCCCTCGGAGCCGTGGCGCCGGCCTAGGCCGGAGTCCTTCATGCCTCCCATCGGGGACTGGACGCTGCCGTACGCCGGCGCGTACCCCTCGTTGATGTTGACGGTGCCGGTCCGCAGCCGGGCGGCGACCCGGTGGCCGCGCCGCGCGTCCCTGGTCCAGACGCTGGAGTTGAGGCCGTAGGGGGTGGCGTTCGCGAGGGAGACCGCCTCGTCCTCGTCACGGAAACGGTAGACGGAGACGACGGGGCCGAAGGTCTCCTGGGTGCAGACGGCCATGGGCGCCTCGACCCCGTCCAGGATGGTCGGTTCGTAGAAGAGCGGGCCGATGTCGGGACGGGCGACGCCTCCCGTGACGAGGGTGGCGCCCTTCTCGACGGCCTCGTCGACGTGCCGGCTGACGGTCTCCAGCTGGCGCTCGCCGACGAGGGAGCCCATGTCCGCGCCGTACGCGAGGGAGCTGCCGAGCCGCATGGCCCTGGTGCGGGCGGCGAAGCGCTCCACGAAGGCGTCGGCGACGGACTCGTGGACGTACAGCCGCTCGATGGAGATGCAGAGCTGGCCGGCGGAGGAGAAGCAGGCGCGGACGGCGCCCGCGGCGGCCTTCTCCACGTCGGCGTCCTCGAGGACGAGCATGGCGTTCTTGCCCCCGAGCTCCAGCGAGACGCCGACGAGCCGGGCGGCGGCACCCTGGGCGACCTCCCGGCCGGTGCGGGTGGAGCCGGTGAACGAGACGTAGTCGGCGTGCCGGACGACCTCGGGGCCGACGACCGGGCCCTCACCGATGACGACCTGGAAGACCTCGGCGGGCAGCCCGGCCTCGATCAGCAGGTCACGGGCCCACAGAGCGGTCAGCGCGGTCTCGGTGTCGGGCTTCATCACGACGGCGTTGCCCGAGACGAAGGCGGGCAGCGCGTCCCCGACGGAGAGCTCCAGCGGATAGTTCCACGGGGCGATCTGGCCGACCACCCCGCGCGGCTGGCGCAGCTCGGTCACCTTGGTCAGCGTCGGGACGACCCCGGTGTGCCGGCGCGGCTTCAGGTAGGCGGCCGCCCTGCGCCCGTAGTGCCGGGCGGACACGGCGACCGCCTGTACCTCTTCGTGGGCGTGCAGCCGGGCCTTGCCGGTCTCCAGCTGGATGAGGTCGAGGACCTCGGACTGCCGCTGCAGGACCAGGTCGTGGAAGCGCAGCAGTACGGCGGCCCGGGCGCGGACGGGCGTCGCGGCCCAGGCGGGCTGGGCGGTGCGTGCCCGCTCGTAGGCGCCGGCGACGTCCTCGGGGGTGGACTCGGGGAGATCGGCCAGCTTCGCCCCGGTGAAGGGCGTGTGGTTGGCCGTGCGCCCGGAGCCGGCGACGCCGCGGGTCAGCCGCGCGACCACCTCGGGTGTGACCACGTCCGCGGCGGTGCGCACGCCCACGGGGGCGGGGGCCACCGGGTTCGTGCCGACGCGGGCGCCGGGGGCGGCGGCGGGGGTGGTCGTGGAGGCCTGCGAGTCCGTCATGTGGGCGAGGGTATGTCCACCCGAACGCTTTGGGTACCCGTCGGTAACAGGTTTTCACAGACCCCACAACAGCTCGCGACCGCCCCCGACGACCAAGCCAGTGATCGCTGGCGACATAACCGCTGATCAGGGCCTCTCCTCCGGTCACAGGCGGGTCCCACACCCTGTGGCGGAGGCGGGGGCGCTGTTTTCGGCCTTCCTCCGCGGGGGCCGTGCGCGGCCCGTTGCCCGGGTGGCCCGGACCCCGGCCGTCCCGTGTGCCCGGCCGTCCCGTGTGCCCGGCCGTCCCGTGTGCCCGGCAGTGCGCCCGCGGCGACGGCCGGACGGTCCGGAAGCCCGCCGGGCCACCGGGCCCGCTACCGCTCCGGAGGCTTCCAGCTGCGCAGCATCGTCTCGAAGAGCCGGCGGTTCTCGGCCCGGTCCTCGTCGGGACCCGTCATGTACAGGGCGTACTCGGGGCCGCCCGTCCCACCGAAGTACATCCGGTCGATGCCGTGCCGCGGGCCCGGGTGGTCCTTGGACTCGACCCAGGTGAACTCCCACAGGGAGCCGGGCCTGTCGCGGAAGGTGTCGGTCCGCAGGACGGACCGCTGGTAGCCGGGCAGCCGCACGGCCAGGTCCTTCTCGATGCTCAGCATGTGCAGGTAGGAGTTGTCGAAGTCGGGCTGCGGATCGACGCTGATCCGGATGCGGTGCGCCCCGCCGTCCGGGGTGTAGTCGATCTGCCCGCCGTTCTCCTGGCGCGTCCAGCCGTCGGGAACGGCCAGCCCGAAGCCCTCCGGGTCCTCGACCGGGTGCCAGCCGTCCGGTATCTCCTTCGCGGGCTCCGTCCCGTCGGCCGCGGGCTCCACGGACGCGGACGACGACGGCGACGGACCGGTCGAGGGAGGGCCGGTGACGGCCTGCTCCCTCTTGCCGCCACCCGTGCCGCCGTCGTCGTCCCCGTACTTCATCGCCACGAGGCCGGCCGCTCCGCCGATCAGGGCGGCGGCGGTGACGGCCAGCAGAGCCGTGCGCCACCGGCCCCCGCCGCCGCGCAGCGTGGTGGGCGCCGAGGTGTACGGGACGGCCTGCGGGGCCGGGAGGGGCTGGTCGAGGCGGGCCGTGGAGCCGTCGGGCGTGAGGAAGGCGCGCAGGTCCTCGCCGGACACCCGCTGCGTCGGCACATGGGCCTGGGCGGCGCGGGGCTTGCGCCCCTCCATGGCGTCCAGCAGCATCCGCTCCGTCTCCTCGGCCGTCGGCCGGTCCGCAGGATCCTTCCGCAGCAGCGCGGTGATGACGGGTTCCAGCGCTCCGCCCCGCAGCGGCGGCGGCGGTTCCTCCGTGACGACGGCCTGCATCGTGGAGATGGGCGACGAACGGCGGAAGGGCGAGTGCCCCTCGACGGCCGTGTAGAGCGTGGCACCCAGCGACCAGAGGTCGGACGCCGGCCCGGGGTCCTTGCCGCGCACCCGTTCGGGCGCCAGGTAGTCGATGGAGCCGACCAGTTCACCGGTCCTGGTGATGGTGGAGTCGCCCTCGATGGCGGCGATCCCGAAGTCCGTCAGCAGTACCTGCCCGTCGCGGGCCAGCAGGACGTTCCCCGGCTTGACGTCCCGGTGCAGCACCCCCGCGCCGTGGGCGGCCCGCAGGGCGCTCAGCACGTGCAGCCCGATCCGGGCCGCCTCGCGGGCGTCGACCTCACCGGACTCCTTCGTCGCGTCGGCCAGCGAGGGCCCGTCGACGTACTGCATCACGATCCAGGGGCGGTGGTCGTACTCGATGACGTCGTGGACGGTGACGACCCCGGGATGAGTGATGCGGGCCGCCGCGCGTGCCTCCTTCTGCGTGCGGGCGTGGAGCACCGCGCGGTCCGCCTCGGCGGCGTACAGCCCGGCGGTCAACTCCTTGACGGCGACGGTGCGGTGGAGAACCTCGTCGTGAGCGCGCCAGACCTTGCCCATGCCCCCTCGGCCCAGGACGTCACCGAGCCGGTACCGCCCGGCCAGTACGATTCCCGCTCCCGTGCCCTGCGCGTGTTCCACGTGTGTCCCCGCCCCATTCCCTCGAACGACAGGTTACGGAGGGGGGCAGCGCGGCGTAACCTCGCACCGCCCACGAAACCCCACTGTGATGCTTGTACGAAGCGGTGACTGGCGGTCAGGACGTCACGCGGTAGGTGGAGATGGCCTGTTCGTAGAGATCGGACACCTTGTCACGCTCGTTCTCCGGGCCGATCGCCTGGATGATGTGGTACCTGCCATCCACGATCATGACCATGTTGCGGACGTACACCTCGCGTCCACCGCTCTCCTGCCAGGTGAACTGCCCCTCGGCCATCGCCTGCCGGCCGACGTCGATCCGGCGCAGGCCTGCGGAGGTGGCCCAGCTGGACTCCCGGAAGGGCTTCAGCTCCGGTTCGCCGCTTCGCTGGTAGTCCAGCGGGTCACTGCCGTTGGCCTTGACTGTGTCCCTGCCGGGCACGACCAGCACGCTGAAGCCGTCGCTGCCGTAACGGATCTGACGGTCCGCGTTGGCCGGGCTGCGCTGCCACTCCTTCGGGACACCGATCTCGAAGCCCTCCGGGTCCTTCCGCAGCACGTGACCGGGGGCGAGCGTCGTCGCGGAGTGACTGGTCTGCGGCTGCTGCGAGCCGGAGGAGCCGCCGGAGCCTGCGGACGCACCGTCCGAGGTGCTCGTCCCGGGCTCCGGCTCCGCCGGCGCGGCCGAGGCGGAACCTGACGGCCGGGCCGCCCCTGTCCCCGCGCCCGGCGCGTCCTCGTCCCCGGGCATGAACATCACCGCGTAGGCCACGGCGGCGGCCATCAACAGCAGTATCAGTACGAGCAGGAGCCGGCCCAGCCGTCGCGGGGCCCGGCCGTCCGGCTGCCGCGGGGTCGGTGCCTGCCGGCGCAGCGCCTTGGGTTCCTTGGGCACCCGGGGGGCGCGCGGCGGCTTCTCGTACCGCTGCTGCTTGCCCTGCCGGTGCCGCCCGTGCGCCGCGCCACGCCCCCGCCGCCTGCGCACCAGCTCACCCCTGCGGCGCAC
>NZ_JBEXWB010000093.1:0-18543 GCF_040629645.1 Streptomyces sp. NPDC005899
GCCCGATTGACCCCCGTCGAGTACGAAGCCATCATGACTCCACCCGCAGCCCTGGCTGCATAAACCCCACTGTCACCCGATCATGCAGCAGTCCCCTTTCTCACCGTGCGCGGCTGTGTACTCGGCCGCGAGCCAAGGGCCCAGGTCGTTGATGAGCATCCCGAGCACCGCTTGGTCGGGTGAGGGCGCACGGCCCGTGGACGCGGCGACACGCATCTGCTCGACGCGCTCGGGGTAGTGGTGGCCGAAGAGCTCGGCGGACTGGTCGAGGTCGCTGGTCCAGCCGCCCCATCGGGGCATGATCAGGGTGAATCCTGTGCGGACGAGGCGACGGCCGACGAGACGGCTGAGGGTCCGGCGATCGGCGTCCGTGGTGGCTTGGGCTGCTCGGGCACGCCAGCGTGGAAGCACGCGGGCGAGGTCGCCGTTGGTCTCCCGCGCGAGTAGGGCTGTGGGGTGGTAACGGGGCAGCTGTTCTGCGAGGTCAGGGCCCAGCAACGGGGTGCAGAGGCAGGCGATGAAGAATCCGCCATCGTGACGTTCGAGGTCGCTGAGTAGAACCCGCGTGCTGGTCAGCAGGATCCCGACGCCATCGATCTGCGGGAGTGTACGGTCGAGTACGGTCTCGATCGCTTCGGCGTCAGCGCGGTCGGCTTCGGTGGGCTCATCGTGGAGGGCGAGCTGGAGGTCGAGGTGGGTGATGTGAGCGCGGGCGGCATCGACGACGGGAACGAACGCTGCCGGCACTCGGTCCAGTGCGCCTTCGCGTGCGATCGCTCCGTCGCGGTCCAACCCTCGTTTGTCCATGGGGCCACTGTGCCTTGCGGTGTGCGTGCTGCCGAGCGGATTTCCGAGGCGGTGCGGCGTCCGCGAATCGAAACGCCCACGCATCCGCCAGCGGGCGGTGCAGCACCAACCCGCCAGGATCGATGGACGCACCTCGCCGTCCTCGTTCGTTCCCCAACCCGCGGGGGTGCTGCGGCGGCAGGATGTGCGCGGGCTCACGCGAGGCCGAGCCTCGCAACCGAACACCACTGCTTGCGGATCTGGGCCTTCACTGGGGATGCGCATTGCCGTTTGTCGGCGCCCAGGTTGGCGAGCAGGCGTAGTCCGTCCTCGGCGAGGCTGGCAGGGGCCGGGTACAGCACCAGCAGCTCGATGCCTAATTCGTTCGGCAGCGTGAAGTTCTCACGGTGCAGTTCCAGCAGTCCGACCAGAGGGTGCCGGTACGTTTTGCGTCCATGGGTGCGGGCGCGCACGTCCGCGCGGGCCCAGAGGCGGCGGCGGTGTGGACGGCGCCGGAGGGCGTCCTCTGGCCGACGATCAGGGGCTGCTGCCCGGTGATGAGCGGTTTCACCGTATTGCCCGGGAGCTCCGCTGCCTGAGACCTTGATGGGATGCTCGATATCCATTCGCGTAGGTACCTGCTCATGGTCCGCAGAATGTTCTGGACCGGCGTCCTGCTTCTCGGCCTCGGACTGGTCACGGCCTGGTCCGCCAGAAGGCATCGGGCGATCGCATGGGACTGCGATCCGACGTGCCAGCCCGCGACCAGCCCCACTCGGCGGACCATCGCGGACGCGGCGACAGTGTCCATCGCGCTCGGGGCCGTCCTCGCCGCAGCCGCCTTCTTGATGATCATGCTTCGCCGCCTACAGGCCGAGCCAGACGCCGACAGCCCATAGTCGACAGCCCCGCATGACAAGGGCAGCCGGTGAGAGCGCTGGGCCAGCTCCGCGACGGCGGGCTGCCCCAACTCCGCTACTACAGGGAAAGTTGACAACGCGAGGGCTGAGCCAGAGCTGGTGTTAGAGGATGTCTCACGTGGCACGTTCGTCGGCTTCTTATGGCAGCTCAGGGATCTAGCCATTGCCAGGCTTCGGCCCTTCCAATCGTTGCTGTCCACGGAGGGAATCTGAGGCCGCGAGTAGCCCATGGCAGGCTGATGCCGCATGATCGATGAATTCGCGAAGGACAACCTGCACGGGCGACTGCGGCGGGACCGCGAGGCGCTCGTCTGGAAGCTCCACGGCCTCTCCGAGTACGACGCCCGCCGACCATTGACCGTGACCGGGAGCAACCTCCTCGGCCTGGTCAAACACGTGGCCAGCGTCGAAGCCAGGTACTTCGGCGAGGTCTTCGACCGCCCCTTCCCGGAACCGCTGCCCCGGTGGCAGGACCACGACGGCAGCGATCTGTGGGCGACCGAGAACGAGACCCGCGATCAGATCATCGAGTTCTACCGGCGTACGTGGGAACACTCGGACGCAAGGATCAACGAGCTTTCCCTCGATGCCCCCGGCCACGTGCCGTGGTGGCCGGAGCCTCATTCCGACACCAACCTGTTCGCCGTCATGGTCCACGTCCTCGGAGAGACCAACCGGCACGCCGGGCACGCCGACATCCTGCGCGAAGGCGTCGACGGCCGAACCGGTATGCGTCCCGAACATGAGATGCAGATCGATGAGAAAGCCCGCGACGCCTACTGCGCGAAGATCGAGCAGGCCGCCAGATCGGCCGCATCGTCACAGGCCAGAGGGGTGTGCCACGTGACTCGATGATCGAGCGGCATGATGGCGGCCGTGAGGGCTGATCTATCGAAGTGTCTGGTTCCTGATGAGCTCTGGGAACGGGTCGCCCCGCTACTGCCGTCGTTCGCGGCTCGACCTCGAGGTGGCGGGACCGCTCCGCTTGACGAGCCGGCGGTGTTCACGGCTGTGGCGTACATACTGACGAGTCGGTGTGCGTGGCGCTATCTGCCGGAAGCGTTCGGCGTATCGCCGGCCACCGCGCACCGCGGGTTCAGCCCGTGGGCCGAGGCCGAGTTGAGACGGAGACCGCACCGGGCGGTACCAAGCCGTCGAGCGGAGGCTGGTTCTTGGCGAAAATCGGGTACTCGCTACGGATACGGCCTGCGAGGCTGTGGGGGTGACTGAGGCGACCCCTTATGACGAAGATGTGGCGGGCATCAGGCCGGTCAGGGTTCCCGGCTCGTCCCTGACGCCTCGATCATCGCCGGGAATTACTCCCTCAGCAGGGACCGCAGCAGCTGATTGGCGACCTGCTGCCGGTTCCAGACCGCGTCCTGCTGTGCTCAGGCCAGGACGGCGACGACCTGGGCCAGGTCGGTGTCGGCGGGCAGCGGGCGGCGCGTCGGTGAGGGTGATGTTCGCCGGCACGAGGGCGTCGCCCGGGTCCGACTTCTTGCGGCTGCCTCCGTGCCGGTTGCGGTAGCGGGGGGCCGCCATCGGGTTGACCGCGTAGATCTTCCGGGGGCCCTGCCGCAGCGTGGCGACCAGCAGGCCGCGGCTGGTCGCCACGATGCTGCGCCGGATCGCCGCCGATCCTCGAACACCTGCGTGCTGTGCGGAGAGGTTCTGCTCCTCAGGCAGCAGGTCGAGAGTCGCAGCGAAACGGCTTGACGCTGCGGGAAGCGGGCCCAGCGTGACCCGATGGGTGGAGTACGGGGCGCAGGGCAGTGTCGTCGACCCTTCCGGCACAGCGACGAATCGCATCGGTGACAGCGCACGGGCCCTGCCCGGTTCCTCGTCCGGCTCAGTCCCGCGAGGCCGAACGAAGAGGCCGGTCGCGGGCAGCGAGCAGGACGTTCTCCGTTGCCCCGTAGCCGCTGGCACCGATGATCCCGGCCTCGCCGGTGCCGTAGTACCGGGCCCAGCAGCCTGCGGCCGCTCCTGCGAAGAGGACCGGACTCAGCACCGGGGCGATGTCCACATACTGTGACGAGGTACCTGCCTCACCGGTCATCTCCATGCGATAGCGCCCGGGCTCCACGTACTCCTGGACGATGGAATCCCCCTCGGCGAGGGCGGCGGCCACCGCCGCACCCCACTCGCGCTCTGTGGCGCAGGGGCCCAGGACGACCTGGAGGCCCATCATGCCGATCGCCTTCTTCAGCACGAGATCCCGACGGTGCTCGATAAGCAGGGCGGCGAGGTCGTGGCTCTCGCCCTTCCAGTCGACTTTCCGGGAGTACACGAGTCGTGTCCAGGGCACGTAGCGGGCCACCAGCTTCCGGTCCTCGGTGGTCATCCAGGGCTGTCCCTCGGAGATCCAGGCGAGTGTCTTCTTGTTCGCCAGGAGGTAGCTGCTCTGCGGTGGGAAGAGCAGGGCGCCCTGGGCTACCGCGCGGTGTACGGGCTCCAGGCTGATCCCGAGGTCCCGCCAGTCGTCGATCGCGAAGTAACGGTGCAGTAGTCGGTACCGGAGCTCCTCCCCGCCACCGCTGGGCAGGTCGGCCGGTTCCAGGAACTCCGAGGCCAGACCGTGTCGGCGGAAATGGTCGGACTCCAGTTCGTAGTAGCGGGCGCTCTCGGCACCGGGCCGGTCGAGACGGCTGCCGAGCAGCGCGACGGCCGGCGGCAGCCCTTGTTCGGCGCACACGTCGCGGTACAGGGCGGCGCGGGCCTCGAAGGGCTCGTGTCCCTCGAAAGGGGCGGCGTCGGGACCGCCGTAGATCCGGGTCCACGCTTTGGTGAAGAGGTGGATCTCCGCAGGACCACCGAAGGTACCGCTGACGTTGAACTCCAGGAACTTGGGTCCGTCGGGACCGATCACCACGTCGGGACGGGCCATGGCGGAGGCGTAACGCATCTCGAAGTCCTCGTCGGTGACGAAGAAGGGGTACGGCTCCTCGTCGGTGCCGAGGGCTTTCAGGCGCCCCGCGCGGTCGGGTGCGGCCTCGCGGACGGCCCGCTCGAGCAGGCTCAGCAGGCCGCGCGCCGAGCTGAACAGTTCGTCGTAGGCATCCCGGGCGGCGATCAGCGGTTGGAGGGCGAGCACCTCCGACTGGAGGCGAGTCCCGCAGTCGCGGAGTTCGTGCCGCAGTGTCTGCTTGACCTGCTCGGCGCTCTGTGCCCGACCGGTCGGCGAGATGCCGGCTCCGAACCACGGGTGCGTTCCTGACACGGTGCTCTCCTTCTGTACGAACGGTGTGATCGGGGGGCATGCCGTGATGCCCGCCGACTGGCGTGGCGTCAGGGCCGGTGAACCGCGTGGCGCAGGGACGTCCGGCGGCGGGATGTTCCTGGACGCTCCGTTGGGGCTGCGGGCTCCCGCAGCTGACGTCGCACTCCGACCGGCCTTGATGGGCCGGGCACGGCCTACGCCGGACGATCGCCCTGGAGACCGGGTAACACGTCGGACGCGATGTGCTCCAGGACCGCGAGGTCGCCCGCGTAGGGCGGTTCCGGGCGGGGGAAGGGCACCACCATGTCCGTGTAACCGGCCTCCCGGTAGCGGCCGGCCGCCTCCGTGAACGCGGCTACCGAGGCCAGCGGCGGATCGGTCCGGTTGCTGTCGAGGACGAGCTTCCGCAGCGAGGCGGGGGGCCGCCCGAGTTCCGCGCAGAGCTCCTCGAGCCGACGGAGCTGGCGGGTCGCCAGCCCGGGTGTGACCGACGGGGCGACCAGGCCCGGCCGCGGCGAGGAGCCGTTGGAGATCCACATGTCGGCGTGCTGGACGGCGAGGCGCATTCCGATGGGTCCACCGGCCGCCACCGCGAGAGGCAGGGCCCGCCGCGGGCCCTGGCTGGGGTCGGTACGGGCGGCTCTCGCTCGGAAGTGGTCGCCGGCGTGGTCCACCAAGGGTTCGCGCAGCAACCGGTCGGTGAGTGCGGTGAACTCGGCGAAGCGCGCGGTCCTCTCGGCCGGACGCGGCTCCGGTCGCCCCAGCACGGTGGCGTCCGGCCCGCCGGCCCCGGCACCGATACCGAGGACGAAGCGGCCTCCGGAGAGGTCGTTCAGGGTCAGGGCCTCCTTCACCAACGGTACGGGGTGGCGGAAGTTGGGTGAGGCGACGAGGGTGCCGAGGCCGATGCGGCGGGTGGTGACGGCGGCTGCGGCCAAGGTGGGCACAGCGGCGAACCACCGCTGGTCCAGCAGGTCCCGCCAGGCGAGGTGGTCATATGTCCAGGCGTGGGCGAAGCCCATCTCGTCGGCCAGCCGCCAGGCTTCACCGCCCGCGGGCCAACGGGTGGCGGGCAGGATCACCAGGCCGACACGCAGGCTCATCGCGGGCCGCCGTCCGACGGCAGGCCGGCCAGGAACTCGTCCAGGTTCACGTACCGGGCTGCGTCGAGTCCGAGGCCTCCCCAACGCAGGTCGGTGCGGGCGGGCCGTCGGGCGTCGTGGAAGTACACCGCCTCGATCCTTCCGTGCTCCCTCAGGACGAGGACCGGGTTGGCCGCGAGCAGATCGCGTACGGCGGGGGTGTCGCGACGGACTCCCAGCCACAGCCGCTTGCGCGCGAAATGGTTGGGAGGCAGCTCGACGCGGGGGTGCAGCTTGCGCTTGAACTGCAGGATTCCCTTGCTGAGGAAGGGTTCCGTGCCGGACAGGTCCAGCCGCTCGATGCCCCGGTCGTTGGCCCAGCGCGTTATGAGCAGGTACGTGGCCATGAAGATGCCCGAGTCATAGTGCTCCGCGGCACCGTCCAGGACGCCCGCGAGTCGCAGAGTGAGCCGGCGGCCGGCGGCATCCCGCCTGCACAGCATCCCGGCCCGGCGCTCGCCGTTCTCGGTCACGAAGAAGAGCACCCCCCGCGCCAGGATCGAGTCGCGGGCGGTCCGGAGCCCGACCGAGCGGGCGTCATCTCCGTGTCGACGGGCCATCGTCGGCACGTGCATGCGGTGGTAGAAGAAGGTGAGGTCGGCACCGGAGCGGGTCTCCTCCAGCTCCCAGCCCCGTCGGTCCCGCTCGCGAGCGAAGCGCTGGCGCTCCTTGCGGGAGACCACCACCGGTCGCGGTCGGCCGGCCTCGGTGGTCGGCAGCACCAGGTGGACGCGGAAGGGCGCGACGACCGCGGCCGTGGACGGCAGGGCGGCGGCGCGGCGGGGCGAACAGCCGAGCAGGAGAACGTCCACGTCGGGGAATGGATGGCCGGCGGGCTCCTCGGTGACCGGGCCGGTGGGGAGCCCCGCGGCCCGCGCCCGTTCCCGGAGGAAGGGCAGTACGTGGCTCTGTCCGGCCCGGTAGCCGCCGTAACCGATGCGCAGCGGGCCGGCCCGGAACACCTGCCAGTCGGTACGGCCCGCCACGGCGGTGTCCGCCAGGTGGCGGGCCGTCGCCAGGACACGGTTGCCGCTGCCGTCCCAGGCGAACTTGGCCCGCTCCCACGCTGCGACGGCGGACGTCCGGATCACCGGGCGGCCCGCAGCATGGCGTCCTCGATCGCCACCGAGGAGGAGACCTCCAGCTGGGCGCCCGCTCGCAGTGGTGGGAGGGTGTCGTCGGTGTAGAAACCCGAGGCGTGCACGAGCAGGTCGGTGCCGGAGGCCACCAGCCGCCTCGAAGCCGCAAGCATCGCGCCCGTGACGGCCTTCACCAGGGACCACTCGCGGATGTCGGCCGGGTCTTCGGGGAGCCGGTGGCCGAGCGGTGCGAGCAGTGCGGCGATGTCCTCGTAGTGATCCAGGCACTCGCGGCGCGAGACCACCACGCCGGTGCCCCCGTACCGTGCGACGAGCGAGTTGATCTCGGCGGAGGTGGGCGGGGCGCTGGTGTAGAAGGTGGCGTCCAGCCGCTCGTCCAGCGCGTCGGTGACTGCGGGGAAGTGTGGGTCCCCTTCCTGCCGCCAAGGGCCGGCCGGCTCCGGGCGCCGGTAGCGGGGCAGCAGATCTCGAGCGGTGCCGCCCTTCAGGAGGCTCAGCACCATGTCAGGGGTGGCCAGTTGCTGAACCAGCAGGAAGCCCGGGTGGCGGTGCGGGGCGGGTAGCCCCCAGTCGGCGTGGCGCTCCAGGAGGCTGACGCCGAGGTGATATCCGAGCAGTCCGAAGGCGCTGGATACCGCGTGGGCGTGCACCCGGGGTCGGCTCCGTGGCCCGATGGGATCGAGTTCGGCCTCCGCGTAGGCCCGGAGGGTGTCGGCGATCCGGTAGTTCTCCAGGTCGAGGGTGAACCACGGCGTGAAGCGGGTGGGTTCGGAGCGCAGTCGCTCGTAGGCCGACCTGGTGAGGGCCTTGACGTCGTCCGGCCGGCTGACGTCGGCGACGATCAGGGGGTTCGCCGCCCGCAGGCCCGGATCGGCGGACAGCGGGCTGTCACGCAGTTTGGGGTGCGAGTGGGCGGGAGCCACGGTGAGCACCCGCAGTTCGTCGGGGGTGGCCAAGCCTGCGGCGTAGGCCCTGGCGACCGCGTCGCGCAGCGCCGTCCCCTTGTTCCCCGAGGTAGGCGTGGTGAGCAGCAGCGGTTCTCCGGTGTCCCGGATGTGCTGGACGGCGCGGGCCACGATGTGCAGCGACGCGAAGGTCTTCGTGGTGCGGGTGCCCGGGTTGCGCATGAGGTCGAGGAGCGAGACGTGGTGTCCGCGCCAGGTTCCGGCTCGCTGGACAGCGATGTCCGAGACCTCGTGGAAGCGGGCCAGCCGGTCGTCGTCTGCCGGAAGGTGAAAGCCGACCGGGCCGGTGCCCGACATCCCTAGCTGCTCCGCGCCGGCGCGGAGCATCGGCTGGTAACGGGTCATGGCCCGGACCACGACCGTCTCGGTGGTGACGGCAGTCATGACAGTCTCCGCTTTCCCTCTGTCGTGCTTTTCACGGCGTGCCAGGCCTCGTCCACGGGCGTCCGCGGGTCGGCGAGATGGCCGACGAACGCCTGCTGGCGGTCCGCGAGGCGGTGGACCGTGTGTCGGGCGAACACGGCGCGGTTGTACTCGATGTATCCGTTGGAGCCCGCCGCGTCGTTCAGGTAGAGCGACGGCAGGTAGTAGCGCGCGTACGCCTCCTGGTGCCGCGGATCGACGACGGCCCGGGGCGACGAACCGCCGGCTGCGGGGAAGAGCTTCACGGTCGTCCCGCCGAAGGAGGCCGCGGCCGCCGTGTCGGTCGCCGCTTCGAAGACCCGGCCCCTCACCCAGGCGTCGTAGAGATGGATTCCCGGCCAGGGCCTGCTCTGCGCGAAGTCCGGTTTGAGGGCGGCTGCGAGTTCGGTGTACGGCAGGATGTTGCGCTGTGCCTCCACGACGGCGCCGCGCACCTGCTGTACCAGTTCGCCGACGGTGTCCTTGGGACGCACCAGGACGGGAATGAAGATGTTGTCCAGGTAGTAGCCGAGCTGGTCGTCGTCGGCCTTGAGGTCGAGTCGGGCGACGCTGGATCCGATGACCACACGCTCGGCTCCGCCGGTGCGTGCCAGCACCGCGGCGTACGCGGCGAGGTTGAGCGTGAAGGGTGTCGCCGAGTTGCGCAGGGAGACCTCGCGGAGCTGCTGCGGAGTGTGCGGGCTGCGGAATGCCTCCTCCTCGAACGAGATCAGGGGCGGCGGGGTGGCCGAGTAGTCGGTCGGGAACGGCAGCCGGCCGGGCAGAGGCATCAGCCGTTCTTGCCAGTAGCCGACGCGAGCCGCGGTGTCGGCGGCGGGCCTGCGGGACTCCTCCGCGAAGTGCCGGTACTGCTGCTTCAGCGGGGCCAGCTCTTCGCCTTCGTACAGCCGACCGAGTTGGCGCAGAAAGCCGACCAGGGAGACGCCGTCGATGATCAGATGGCTGAAGGACAGGGAGAGTACATGCAGTGACGGCGTGACGCGTACCACCAGGCAGCTCCAGAGTGGTCCGGCCACCAAGTCGAACTCGCCGCCCTGGTCGCCCGCCACCAGGGCTCGCGCGGTGGCGAGCCGCCGGTCGTGCGGCACTGTCTCGGCCAGATCGACGTAGGCGAAGGGTGGTTCGATCCCATCGGCGACCCTTTGCAGCGGCGCGGGGCCGAGGTCCGTCAGCGTCGTGCGCAGCGACTCGTGCCGATGGACCATCAGTTCGAGGGCTCGCCGGAACCGGCCGAGATGAAGGGTTCCGGCGAGTTCCACGGCGATGGAGGGGTTGCCCCTGGAGGCGATGCTCCGGCCGAGCGACCGGAACCGCACCCCCTCCCAGAGGAACTCCTGCTGGACGGAGAGCGGGAACTCGCGGGTGTCCGGGGCGGGGCTACTCATCCCAGACCACCGGCAGCTCGTGCACCCCGTAGATGTTCACCTTGTGCCGGAACGGGATGCTGTCGAGGTCGACGGCGAGCCGCAGCGAGGGGAACCGGCGCAGCGTTCTGGTGATGACGATCTGGAGTTCCAGCCGGGCCAGGGCCGCGCCCAGGCAGAGATGAGGGCCCCAGCCGAGGGCCAGGTTGCCGCGTTCCGTGCGGTGAATGTCGAAGGAGTCCGGGTCTTGGTACTCGCGCTCGTCCCGGTTGGCCGAGGAGAGCAGGACCATCACGCCCTCACCGGCCCGGATCAAGGTGCCACCCACCTCCACGTCCTGCGTCGCCACCCGGGCCAGCGAGGGCGTGATGCTCAGGTGCCGCAGCAGTTCGTTCACGGCGGGGGCGACCAGGCGCTCGTCGCGGCGCAGCTCGTCGAGCTGGGCCGGGTGCTGGAGGAGGGTGAGGATGCCGAGGCCGATCATGTTGACCGTGGTCACGTGGCCGGCCACGAGCAGCAGGCGGGCCAGGTCGGCGGCCGCCTCCGGGGTGCAGGCGCCGGTGCGCACGTGGTCGGTCACCAGACGGCTGATGATGTCGTCGCCCGGGTTCTCGACCTTCGACTCCACCACGCGGTCCATGTAACGGCCGAGGTCGGCCACTGCCTCGTCGATCTCCTCGGCGGTGGAAGTGGCCCGGAGCGCGTCTGCGGTGCGTTCCTGGAGGAAGACGTGGTCGGCGTAGGACACCCCCAGCAGGTGGCAGATCACCAGCGAGGGCAGCGGCATCGCCAGAGCCGGCAGCAGATCGGACCGGGCCGGTCCGCGGGCGATGTCGCCGAGCAACCGATCGGTCAACTGCTCGATGGTGGGACGCAGTTCCGCCACCCGTCGGCCGACGAACTCGTGGTTGATCATCTCTCGGTATCGGGTGTGGTCGGGCGGGTCCATCCGGATCAGCGTGCTGTGGGCCCGCCGGACCGGGAACCCGGGTAGCCGCGAGTCCGAACTGAAGCGGGTGTCGGAGAGGACCTCCTTGGCTTCCTTGAACCGGGTGACCAGCCAGGCGGGCCGGTCCCCCGCGAAGGAGAGCCTGGCCGGCACCACCGGGGCCTGGGCCCGCAGGCCCTCGTACTCGGCCGGTGGGTGGAAGGGGTCCTGGCGCTGCATCGGATAACTGACGACGGGGCACTGGCCGGCGTCCACGTGGTCTCCCTCGCTCGGTGTGCCGCGCTCGGCGCGGCTGGGCGGGCGGCTCATGAGGTCTCCGCGGCGCTGCGGCCGCGCAACCGGGCGCGGATCTCGCCGATCACCTCGGGCGGCTGCTCCTCGACGAAGAAGTGGCCGCCGGGGACCGACCTGATCTGGAAATCCCCGGTCGTGAAGGCGCGCCAGCCTGCGATCTCACCGAATCCGGTGGAGCGGTCCTGCTGGCCGGAGAACGCGACGACGTCGGCGGCGACCGGTGCCGGCGGGACGGGCGCACCCGCGTACCGCTCGAACGCCCGCAGGTCGGCGCGGAGCATCGGCAGCACCACGGCCTGTGCCTCGGGGTCGCCGCTGAGGGCGGCGACGGCACCGCCGTACCGCTCGGCGACGGCCTCCACGAAGTCGGCGTCCGACAGGTGCGTCGCCGGCGCGCTGCGGGGCGGCCTGCCGGGGGCCGCGCAGGCGCACAGCACCACGGCCTCGGGAACCCGGCCGGCCTGTTCGGCCGCCCTGGCCAGCTCGAAGGCCACCAGGGAGCCGAGGCTGGTGCCGCACAGGACGAAGGGCAGGTCCCAGGACGGCGACAGCTCCTCGGTCAGCGAGGCCACCAGCTCGGGCACCGAGTCCAGCAAGGGCTCGGACGGGCGCATCAGGCGCCCGGGGTAGTCGACGGCGACCACCTCGATCCCGGGCCCGAGGCCGACCCAGTCGCGGTAGGCCAGGCTGCTGCCGCCCGCATAGGGCAGACAGAAGACCCTGGCCACGGTGGGTTCAGGCATCGGGCGCCCCCGCGTCGAGCTCGTCGTCGATGAGCCGTGCCAGTGCCCGCAGCGGTACGTCGCCGAGGACGTTGGCGGGTGCGATGCGGACGCCGAACTCGGTCCGGATCCGGGCCGCGACCTGGGTGGCGTACAGCGAGTCCCCACCGAGGTCGAGGAACCGGTCCTCCCGCCCCACCTCCTCGATGCTCAGCACCCCGGCCCAGATCGGGCCGAGCCGCTGCTCGGTTCCGGCCTCCAGCGGAGCGAAGTCGTAGCCGAGCTCCGGGCGGGTGTGGGCGAGCCCTGACCCCGTTTCCCGCAGGACGTGCTCGGCGACGACCAGGTCGTCGTCGGGGGTGAAACTGCGGGCGCTGGCCAGCAGGTGGGCCCCGCCCGCGGAGAGGGCCGCGTGGAAGGCCGCTGTGCCGGTGGCCGCCGTGATGCCTTCGCCGGCGGCCTCGCCCTCCCGGACCGCCTGTTCCTGGGCACCCGGCCGGCAGATCACCACCTTGCCGATGTGCTGGGCACGCGACATGTGGGTGAATGCCTCCCGGACTTCGGCGAGGTCGAAGGTCAGCACCGGCAGCGGCTGCACAGCGCCGCTGTGCAGCAGGGCGGCCACCTCGGCGAAGGCGTCGTCGAGGGCCAACTCGTCCTCGGGGTAATAGGCGCTGAACGTGCGTCCGGTGCTGAACAGGCCGAGGTCCAGGAGGCTGCCCGCGACGATGTCGCGCCGCCCGAGCTCGACGAAGCGGCCCCGCTCGCGCAGGGTACGCAGGCCGGCCGGGATGAACTCACCGCCCAAGGAGTTGAGGACGACGTCCACGCCTCCGGCGGCCACCGTCTCGCGCTCGAAGGCGAGCGAGCGGGAGTCCATCACCGTGCCGACCCCGTGGGTGAGCGCGTAATCGCGTTTGGCCTGGCTGCCGGCGGTGCCGAACACCTCGGCGCCCAGGTTTCGGGCGAGTTGCACGGCGGCGAGACCGACACCGCCCGTGACGGCGTGCACCAGTACCCGCTCGCCCGCTTTCAGTCCGGCGAGGTTGTGCAGGCAGTCGTACGCGGTGGTGAACGCGACCGGGACGGACGCGGCCTGGGCGTAGGTCAAGCCCGGTGGGATCGGCGCGGTCAGCGCGGCCCGGACGACCACCTGGTCGGAGAAGCAGCCCGAACCCATGGCCAGTACCGGGTCGCCCACCCGCAGCCCGTTCACCCCCTCGCCAACCGCCCGGACGACGCCGGCGCACTCCAGGCCGAAGCGGAAGTCCGGGTCGCCCGGGTCGAGCATGCCTGTGGCGATCAGCACTTCCTTGAAGTTGAGGCCGGTCGCCAGGACCTCCAGCCGGACCTCGCCGGGACCGGGTTCGTCGCGTTCGGACTCGACCAGGCGCAGCGCCGCGAGGTCACCGGTCTCGGTGGATATGAGGCTGTGGTTGGCCGCGGGCCCGGCCGAGGCGAGGGAGTCCGCCAACTCGTCCGGGTCGACCGCGCGAAGCGAGTAACCGGTCAGCTCCAGCACCGGATCGCCGTGTTCGTCCTGGATGCGGACGTCGAACACCACCGAGGAGTCCTGTCCCGCGACCCTGCGTACGGCGTGGCTGCGGATACGGGCCGGCATCGGGCGGTGCACGGTGACGCGCTCGTAGGACATCGGCAGGTGCGGGCGGTCGCTCACGTGCCCGAGCAGACTGCCCGCGGCAGTGTCGAGCAGGGCCGGGTGTACCCCGTGACGTGCCAGGTCGTCGTGGTACGCCTCGGGCAGCACGGCTTCCAGGACCAGTTCGCCGGGGGCGGTGAGCACGCTGCGCCGGACGTTCGACCAGCGCGGCCCGAAGGAGGTGAGCGGGTTGCCCGGCGGGAGGTCGTCAGGGGTGTTCTCCTGCGCGGCGGGGAGGATGATCGGCGTGGGCGCCGCGACCGGCTCGGTGGCCCGGCCCACCAGGCCCGTGGCGTGCTCGCGCCAGGCCGAGCCGCCGCGGCGGCTCAGCAGGGTAGCCCTCGTCCCGTCCCCGGTCTCCTCGAGCCGGACGGTGAGGTGGGTCGCCTCGCCCGGTGGCACCGGCAGCGGGCGGAGCAGATCGAGTTCGCGGATCTCGACCGAGGGGTGGTCCAGACGTAGCTCGGCGGCGGCCCGGACGAACTCGATGATGCCTGTGCCGGGAAGCATCGGGTGCCCGGCCACGTGGTGTTCGTCGATCACCCAGTCGGTTCCGGCACGCAGTTCACCGTGGTACTCGGCGGTGTCCTCGCCCTCCCACGCGGTGGTGAAGAGCGGGTGGTCGATGGCGGTGGAGCGCTCGGCGAGCGAACGCCGGGCCTCGTCGACCGCCATGCCCACGTCCGTCCACGCGTCGTATCCGAGGCTGAGGGTCCGGCGGCCGGAGGCGTCGCGCCACTGGGCGAAACTGTCCAGGAACGCGTTGGCGCTGCAGTAGTCGACGTGGCCGAGGCCGCCCACCACCGACGAGACCGAGGAGCAGAGCGCCATCCAGCGGGTGTGCTCGTCGGCCACCACCTCGTGGAGGACCATGGTGCCCGCCACCTTGGGGGCGAGGACCCGGTCCACGTGCTCGGCGTCGACGGCGTCGATCAGCCGGCCGCCCGGCACGCCGGCGGCGTGCACGATACCGGTGAACGGCCCGTACTCCGCCCGCAGCCGGCTCATGGCGTCCCGGTCGGCGACGTCGGCCCGTACGGTATGCACCCGTGCGCCCGCCGCCTCCAGCCTGGCCAGCCCTTCGAGACGGCGGCGCAGCGCGGCCGACGTGGTGTCGTCGGCCAGGAGCAGCCGGGCCTCGTGCGGGGACGGAAGTTCGGTGCGGTGGGTGAGGACCAGGGTGACGCCCGCCGCGTGCCTGGCCGCCTCCTCGGCGAGAGCCGAACCGATGCCCCCGAGCCCGCCCGTGACGAGGTAGCGCCCGCCGTGCTCCCAGGGTGTGCCGTGCGCGGCGTCGTCGGCCGGCTCGAAGCGGAGGGCCCGGCGCTCCGCGCCACGGTGGGCCACCACCGGGGCGGAGCCCGCGGCGTGCCGCAGTTCAGCGGCGATCAGCCGCGCCGCGGCCTCGGGAGCCGCGGTCGGGTCGAGGTCGACCTCGGTCACCCGGATGCCCGGGTACTCCTGCGGCAGGACCCGGGCGGGTCCCGCGAGCAGGGCCAGTTCGGGGTGTGGCCGTTCATCGGCGGTGACCTGCCGGGCGCCGGTAGTGGCGATCAGGACGTCGACGTCGGCTCGGCGGCGTGCCGCCAGCTCGCGTACGACGTGCAGCAGCGGCCAGAAGCCCTCCGCGAGGACGTCGCGTACCAGGTCCCGCAGGGCGGCTTCCCCGTCCGGTCGGCCCTTCGGCACGTGGAGGACGGTGTCGAACCCGCCGTGCTCCGCCTCCAGGGTGTCCAGGAGCGCGGCCACGCCGGGGCCGTCCGCCCCCGCGGCGAGAGGCAGCGCCACGACGGTGTGGCCGTCGGCCCGCATTGCGGCGAGCGCCGGGTGGTCCGCGTCGGGGACCAGAGCCAGCACGCGGCGGACCGCGCCCGCCGAGTCGGTGTCGAGCGGGGCGTCGACCCAGTGCGGGCGCTGGACCAATGTCTGCCGGCGCAGCGGCAACGGAGAGGAGGGCAGCACGGGCGCCCCGGGCCGTGCGGGCAGGTTCGTCCAGTACGTGGCGCGGTCGAAGGGGTAACCGGGCAGCGCGATCCGGCGACCGGAACTGCCGGTCAGCTGACGCTCCCAGTCGACCTTGCCACCGCGGCACCAGACCGCGCCGGCCAGCTCGGCGGTCGACTTGGGCTCGGCGGCGCGCTCCTTCTGCACCCACGGGGTGACGGCGGGCACCTCGGCATCGGCCTGGCGGAACATTCCGCCCAGGGCCCGGCCCGGTCCCGACTCCACGACCAGAGCGGGTCCGAGCGCGAGGACGGCGCGCGCTCCGTCCATGAAGCGCACCGTCCGGCGCAGGTGGCGGACCCAGTACTCCGGGTCGGCCATGGTGCCGGGCTCGGCCATCGTGCCGAGCAGGGTGGAGGCCAACGGCCGGGTGGCCAACCGGTAGGAGACCGAGTGCGCGACCTTGCGGAACTCCTCGACGATGGGCTCCATCAGCGAGGAGTGCGCGGCAAGCGAGGTGCCGAGCACCGTGTGGAGCAGCTCGGTGTCGGCGAGGTGGTCGTCGAAGCGGGCGATGGCCTCGACGGATCCGGAGACCACGGTCTGCTCGGGGGCGTTGACGGCTGCGACGTCGAGGTCGGGCGGCAGGATGCGGCGCAGGTCCGCCTCGGGGAGGCCGACGGCCATCATGGCGCCCGGCTCCGTCCCGGTGTGCATGAGGCGGCCGCGGGCGGCGACCAGACGCAGCGCGTCCTCCGGCGTCAGCACCCCGGCCAGCGCGGCCGCGGCGTACTCGCCGATGCTGTGGCCGATCATGACATCGGGTTCGACACCCGCTGCGATCAGCGCGGTGGCCAGCGCGTACTCGGTGATGAACAGGGCGGGCTGGGCGTACAGCGCCTGCCGCAGCCGTGCCGCGGCGTCGGGCCGGTCGTCCTCTTCGGGGAAGAGCACGGTGCGCACGTCGAGCCCGTCGGTGGCGACCAGCCGCTCGGACAGGGCGTCGACGGTCTCACGGAATACGGCGTCCGCGTGATAGAGGTCCCGTCCGGCGTCGACGTACTGGGCGCCCTGCCCCGGGAAGGCGAAGACGACCGGAAGTTCACCATCGGGAGCGGAGAAGGGCGCGGGCCGGGCGGCGGTCAGCAGCGCGGCGGCCTCGGCGGTGCTCTCCGCGGTGACGACGAGCCGGTGCCGGGAACGCCGGCGTCCGGTGGCGAGCACGCGTGCCACCTCGTCGAGCCTCGGCCCGGGCTCTTGCCGCAGTCGGGCCGCCAGGGAGTCGCGCAGCCTCTCGAGGGCCTGCGGCGAGGCGGCGGAAAGCACCAGGGGGGTAGGCCGGGTTCGCTCCGGTCCGGCTTCGGTGCGCTCGGGCGCCTGCTCCAGGACGACGTGGGCGTTGGTGCCGCCGACACCGAAAGCGCTGACACCGGCGCGCCGGTGGCCCTCCCACTCGGTCAGCTCGGTGGGCACGTAGAAGGGCGAGCCGTCGAAACCGATCTCCGGGTTGGGCGTCTCGAAGTTGACGACCGGCGGGATCTGGCCGTGTTCGAGGACCAGTGCGGCCTTGATCAGTCCGGCGATGCCGGCCGCCGGGCCGAGGTGGCCGATCTGCGCCTTGACCGCTCCCAGCGCGCAGAAGGGGGCCGGTGCGTCCCGGACGTCGAAGGCCGAGGTGAGTGCGGCGACCTCGATGGGGTCGCCGAGGGCCGTTCCGGTTCCGTGTGTCTCGACGTATCCGACGGTGCGCGGGTCGACCTGGGCGACCCGCTGGGCGCGGGCCACGACCTCGGCCTGGCCGATGATGCTGGGAGCGGTGAAGCTCATCTTCTCGTCGCCGTCGTTGTTGATGGCCGAGCCCTTGATGACCGCGACGATCCGGTCATCGGCGGCGAGGGCGTCCTCCAGTCGCTTGAGGGCGACCACGCCGCCGCCGTTGCCGAAGACCGAGCCGTTGGCCCCGGCGTCGAACGGGCGCAGATGGCCGTCCGGTGAGCAGATCGAACCCTCTTCGAAGATGTAGCCGTTGACTTGTGGAGTGTGCACGTTGACGGCCCCGGCCAGGGCGAGGTCGGTCTCGCCGAGCAGCAGGCTCTGCACGGCGAGGTGGACGCCGACGAGGGCGGTCGAGCACGCCGTCTGCACGTTCAGCGACGGGCCGGTCAGACCGAGCCGGTAGGAGACGCGGGTGGCCAGGAAGTCGCCGTAGTTGCCGATGTCCGCCTGGAGTCCCCGGATGGAGCCGTCGAGGTAGTCGGCGTGGTCGAAGTGCGGCTCGATGTACCGCAGGTAGGCGTGTCGGCCTCCGCCGGCGAACACCCCGATGTCACCGGGATAGCGGCTCGGGTCGTATCCGCTGTCCTCCAGGGCGTGCCAGCAGAGTTCGAGGAATATGCGGTGCTGCGGGTCCATCAGCCGGGCTTCGCTCGGGGCGATCCCGAAGAACTCGGCGTCGAAGTCGCCGGAGTCCTCGATGAGGGCGCTGACCTTGACGAAGGCCGGATCGCGCAACAGTTCCTCGGCGACGCCGGCCGCGCGCAACTCCTCGTCGTCGAAGGTGGTCAGGAGTTCCTCGCCGGCGCAGATCCGCCGCCAGTAGGTGTCGGCGTCCCCCGCTCCGGGCAGCCGCAGTGCCAGTCCGACTATGGCGATGTCGGTGGAGGCCGTGTCCGGCCGGTCGTCACTCACCCGTGTTCTTCTCCCGTCCCCTGGCCAGCCTTCGTCGGGCGGCCGCGGTAGCGATTCGGTTGGCGTCCCGGCCAAGGGCTCCCCTGGGGGCGGGTGGCCGGGCTTCGGTGCTTCCGCCGGTCAGGAACGCGGCGAAGCCGCGGGCGGTGGGGAAGCGGAACAAGTCGTTCATGACGAAGGGCTGGTGGAAGGCGCCCTTCAGCTTCAGGTAGAGCGTCAGCGCGAGCAGCGAGTTGCCGCCCGCCTCGAAGAAGGAGACCGTCGGCGACTCGACGGGCCGGCCCAGGACGGTGGCCCACACGGCCAGCACCCGGCGCTCGTCGGGAGTGAGTGCCGTAGGCGGACCGGGCCTCGGCCGGACAGGCC
>NZ_JBEXWB010000094.1:0-18474 GCF_040629645.1 Streptomyces sp. NPDC005899
CGGCTCCGAGCTCGTCACCCTCGATGCCACCGGGCACTGCCCGCACCTGTCGGCCCCGGAGGCCACCAACGCCGCCATCACCGAATTCCTGGCGGCCCTGCGGTGATGTGCCGCACCGGACAGCAGTCCGACCCCTACGACGCGGGCCAGGAGAAGACGTCGGACGCGGCGTTCGCGGCCCTGCTGGAGGACAGCGCCGAGGAACTGTACGAGAGCGCGCCGTGCGGATACCTGTCCACCCTGATGGACGGCACCATCGCGAAGGTCAACACCACGCTTCTGAAGTGGCTCGGCCTGGAGCCGGAGGCGGTGGTGGGCCGGATGCGGTTCACCGACCTGCTGACCGTGGGCGGCAAGCTCTACCACGAGACACACTACGCGCCGTTGCTGCGGATGCAGGGTGAGATCAGTGGTATCGCCCTGGAACTCAAGCAGGCGGGCGGGCGCCGTATACCGGTCCTGGTCTCCTCAGCGGTCAAGCACGGCGGCAACGGGGAGCCGCTGCTGATCCGGACCAGCGTCTTCGACGCCCGGGACCGCCGCGCCTACGAGGAGGAGCTCCTGCGGGAGCGCAAGGCGGCCGAGGAGGCACGAAAGCAGGCCGAGGCCGACCGGGCCAGGCTGCAGGACGCCCTGGCCGTGCTCCAGCAGTCGCTGCTGCCCGCGACCCTGCCACTCGTGCCCGGTATGGAGGCTGCCGCGCACTACCGCACGGCCTCGCCCGACCGCCTCGGCGGGGACTTCTACGACCTCTTCCCCATCGACGGTGATCGGTTCGCGTTCTTCCTGGGCGATGTGTGCGGTAAGGGCCCGCAGGCCGCCGCGGTCACCTCGCTGACCCGCTACACCCTGCGCGCGGCGGCCCTCCACGACCCCGACCCGGTCTCCGCCCTGTCCACCCTCAACCAGGTGCTCCACGAGCGCTACACCGGCGGCGACCCGCGTTACTGCACCGCCGTCTTCGGCGTCCTGGAACCCGACCCCGCCACCGGGCTGACCGCCGTGCACCTCGCCTCGGGCGGCCACCCCCCGGCCCTGGTCCTGCGGGCCGACGGCACCGCCGGCTTCCTGCCCACCCCCGGCGGGCTCCTCGTCGGCATCCTGCCCTCCGCCCCCTTCACCGCCGCCACCACCACCCTCGCCCCCGGCGACACCCTCCTGCTCTACACGGACGGCCTCACCGAAGCCCGCACCGGTGCCGACCGCGCCGCGATGTTCGGGGACGAGGCCCTCCTGACCTTCGCCACCGGCCATGCCGGCAAGTCGCCGCAAGCCGTGATGACTGCCCTCACCGGCCTGCTGGACGACTTCGGCGACGGCCTCGACGACGACACTGCCCTCCTCGCCCTCGGTGTACCGACCGCCGGGCCCCAGACGAAGAGCACCGCATGAGCCCGCTGACGATCACTACTCGAAACGCTTCCGCCGGCCCGGTGATGGTGATCACCGGTGACCTCGACTACGAGACGGCCGGGCAGCTGCGCGACCCCCTCAGCGCCCTCGCCCTGCGGCCCGGTCAGCTCCTGGTCCTGGATCTGGGCGGTATGGCGTTCTGCGACTCCAGCGGCATCTCCGCACTGATCGCCGCCCGCAACCACGCCCACGCCGCCCGTGCCGACATCGCCCTGGCCGCCGTCCCCGAGCACACCCTGCGTGTCCTGCGCGTCGTCGGTCTCGACCAGATCTTCGCCCTACAATCCGGCGGCGACGCGATCGCCTGCCCCTGACCCACGACCGCGCGTGTCGGGCCCGCGGCAGGTGCACCGGAGCGGGAACAGGACGAAGCCCGGTCGACGGGCAGGACAGGCGGAGCGCTTCACCGGGTCCGAGGCACGCCGGGGGTACGCTCCGGGGCCCGGCCGACGCCCGCCTCGCGACATCGCCGGCGCGCGCCCGCAAGCCTCGTCGTGGCGAGGACCGGGCGGGTGTGGCGCCGCCTCCCTGTCGCTGGGCACGCGCGTCGGCAGTGCGGGCGGGCGGCGGCGGGTGCCACGTCGGAAATACTGATCCGCATGAACGATCCCCGATCCGACAGCACGCCCGGCCGGTCCGGTCTGTCGCGACGACTCATCCCCATGACCGGCCGGGACCCCGAAGAGCACGGACGGACCGCCTCGCCGCTTGAGCTGTTGTTCGACCTGACCTTCGTGGTCGCTGTGGGCACCGCGGCGTCGCAGTTCGCGGAGATGTTTGCCGAGGGCCACGCCGTCCAAGCGGTCACGGCGTTCGTCCTCGCCATGTTCGCGATCAGCGTCGCCTGGATCAGCTTCAGCTGGTTCGCCTCGGCCTTCGCCACCGACGACTGGCTCTACCGGGTGCTGACCATGATCCAGATGATCGGCGTCGTCGTCTTCTCACTCGGCCTCCCCGCGATGTTCGACTCCGTGGAGGAGGGCGGCCACCTCGAACTGCGCGCCATGGTCATCGGGTACGTCATCATGCGGATCGCCATGGTGCTGCAGTGGTGGCGCGCCTCCCGGGAGGCCCCCTCGTTCCACGAGGTCGGCACGGCCAACATCCGCTGGACGGTGATCGCCCAGGCCGGCTGGATCATCGCCGGCTTCGCCCCCCTGCCGATCGCGGCCGTCTTCGTGGCGTTCGCCGTCCTCGGCGCCCTCGAGCTCGTGCTGCCGGTACTCACCCAGCGAGACGCCGACGGCACCCCCTGGCACCCGCACCACATGGCCGAACGCTACGGCCTCTTCGCGATCATCGTTCTCGGCGAGGGTGTCGTCGGCACGGTCGCCTCCTCGGGGGATCTCCTGGGTGGCGGAGACGGTATGCACTGGACCTGGAACGCGATCGCCGTCGTCATCTCCGGCGTGGGCCTCACCTTCGGCATGTGGTGGATGTACTTCCTGACGCCGTTCGGCGACATCCTGGCGCGTCGGCGAAAGCGCGGATACCTCTTCGGCTACGGCCACATCCCCCTGTTCATGGGGGTCGCCGGGGCGGGCGCGGGACTGCATGTGGCGGGCCTGTACATGGAACACCACGCCGAGGTCTCCGGCGCGGCCGTCGTCCTCGCACTCGCGCTCCCGGTCGGGCTCTACATCCTGATGGTCTACCTCCTGCACACCCTGCTGCTGTCGGCCACGGACCGCTTCCACATCGTTCTGGTCACGCTCACCCTCGCCACACTGCTCGTCGCGGTCCTCCTGGCCACGGCCGGCGTGGCCATCGCGGCCTGCCTGCTCGTGGTCATGCTCGCACCGTTCGTCACCGTGGTCGGCTACGAGACGATCGGCCACCGCCACCAGCAGAAGATGCTGGCAGGGCTCGCCACGCGGTAGGTGACCGGCCGCCCGGGGCGGTCGCCCCGGCGCGCCCGCACCCGCACGCCCCGCCGGACAACGACGCCCCGCAAGGGGGTCGCCCACCCCGCTCTCCCTCGCACCCGCGCGGTGGGCGGAGGAGAGCCCGCGCACCGGCATCGTGCTCAACACCCCCGGACCCGGTCGGTACCGGTGGTACCGTCGGTGCCATGGCGGAACCCAAAGCGATGAATCTGCGATTCCCCGACGCCGAGCAGCGGGCGGCGATCACGGCTGCCGCGAAGCAGGAGGGGGTGAGCCTTCAGGAGTACATCCTGTCCGCGGCCTACGCCCGTGCGACGGCCGTCGAGCAGCGGTTCCTGGACGGCTTCAAGGAGTCGATGGCGCGCAGCGGGGCCGCGTTCGCCGCCGAGCCCAGCGGTATCGATCCGCCGGCGGAGCAGCGGGCTGCCGAGCAGGAGGCCCGCGGCGCGACCGAGGAGCGGGAGCGGGGCCGGGCGGCGTGAGCCTGCCCGAACCGGTGCGCCCGCTGGACGTCGCCTTCCTGCTGCACGCAGCCGAGCTCCTCGACGGTGATCCGCAGGTCGACGATCTCGGGCCGCTGTACGCGGCCGTCGCGCGGGTCGACGCCCGGGCCATGGACCGTGACGTCTACGGATCCCTCCACCTCAAGGCCGCGGCTCTCCTCCAGACCCTCGCCAGGCTGCCCTGCCTCGAGCACTCCGGTGAGGCGTTCGCCTGGCACTCCACCGAGGCATACCTGCTCCTGAACGGCCGGCAGGTCGACTACCCGCCGAAAGAAGCGGTCGCCCTTGTCCGCGACGCCTCCACCGGGACACTGGGTGTGGCCCGCATCGCGCGCCGGCTCCGTGAGTGGACTGTCAGCTAGATGCATCGACCGCTGCGTTGTTTACATAACTGATCGGCGGCCGGCCTCCGAGTGCGGTGTGGCGGCGATCCTGAGCGGCCGGAGGACCGCGCTCACGGGTCTGCGATTTCGGCACCCTGGAGGGTCGCCGGCCCGGCGGGTGTGGCCGGGCCGGCGGGTGCCCCCCGCACCTGATGTCGGTTGCGAGGCAGCGGCTGTGGTCAGGCCGTGGTGCAGGTCCTGCCGTTGAGGGTGAAGGTGGTCGGGGCAGTGTTCGTGGCACCCCTGTCGGCGATGAAACCGAGAGTGACGGAACCGCCGGCGGTGATGGTGCCGGTGTAGGAGGCGGGGATCACGCTCACGGAGCCGCCTGTCTGGGTGGGGGTACCGCCCCACATGTTGTTGATGGTCTGGCCGTCGGTGAAGGTGAAGCCGAGCTTCCAGTTGTTGACGGCGGCGGCGCCGGTGTTGCGGATGGTGATCTCGCTCTGGAAGCCGCTTCCCCAGTCCCCCGCCAGGCGGTAGCCGACGGAGCAGGTGCCCGCCGGGGTGCCGGTGGTGGTAACGGTGACGGTGGCCGAGCGGGTGGAGCGGTTGCCGGCCGCGTCCTTGGCGTAAACGGCGAAGGTGTAGGCCGTGTTGCCGGACAGCCCTGTGACCGTGGCCCGGTTGGACGCCGAGCCGGCCACCCGCGTCTCGGTGCCGCCGGTGACACGGACGACGTCGTAGCCGGTGACACCCACGTTGTCCGTGGAGGCCGCCCAACTCAGGGTCGCGGAGGTGGCCGTCACCTCGGAGGCGGTGGGAGCCCCAGGAGCGGTGGGCGCGGCGGTGTCGCCACCGGGATCGCCGGGGGTCCGGCTGAGCAGGTGTGCCTTGAACCCCTCACCGTAGGTGCTGGTCGGTGTGCCGTCCCAGTCCTCGATGAGCACGTTGCCACCGCTGCAACCCCACGGGTTCCAGGTCCAGGCCGTGTACCCGACCTTGTTGGCGTCCGCCCAGGCCATCACCTGGTCGATGTAGTCATGGGCGCAGGTGTCCTGACCGATCTCACCGGCCTGGACCGGCACCCGGGCGGCGACCGCTCCGATGTTGGTGTCCCAGCACGAGGTGGTCACGCAGCCGTTGAAGTTGTACGAGTGCCATGAGGCCATCAGATTGCCGGTGGGGTCGGCAGGCTTGAATTCCAGCCACCGACTCAGGTTGTTCGTCCACTCCAGACCGCCCGACATGATCACGTTGGTGGCGCCGGTGGCGCGTACGGCGTTGACGAGGGTCTGCATGCCGGCGACCGGGTAGGTGATCCCGGCGCAGGTGCCGCCGTCACGCAGACAGGTCCATGCGGCCGTGGCGTCGGACCAGTTGTTGGCCGCGTCCGGGTACGGCTCGTTGAACAGGTCGAAGATGACCGCTCCGTTCCCCTTGAACATCGTGGCCACCTCGGACCAGAACGTGGGGGTGTAGCGCGCGTCGGGCATCGGCTTCTGACAGGTGGCCGCGACGTCCGGGCAGCCTCCGCCGGGGCCGGTGTACTCGCCCCAGGTCCAGTGCAGGTCGAGGATCACGTTGATGCCGTTGGCCACCAGGAGGTCAGCGTAGGTCTTGACCGCCTGCTGGTACGCCGCCGCGCTGGGCGCTGTCGGAGGTAAGTTCCCGGTGCCCAGCCAGCACTCCTCGTTCAGCGGAATCCGGACGGTGTTGATCTTCCATGCCTTCATCGCGTCGACGGCCGCCTGGTCCGTCGGCCCGTCGAATATCTCCTTGCCCTGGACACAGCCGAACTCTCCGCCGGACCGGTTGACGCCCAGTGGGCGGAACGTGGAATCAGACCCGGTTACCAGGCGGTTGCCCGACACGTGCAGTGCCGGCGCCGCGGCGACCGCCGATGCTCTGCCGTCCACGGCGGACCGACCGGCCGTCGGCGAGGCGACCGCCGAGGCCGGGCCGCCGAATCCGGCCACCGAACCCGCCACAAGCACTCCGACAACGCCTAAAGCCCGAAGGGCTCTTCGCATGCTCATCGCACTCTCCCTCAACGCACGTGGATGACCGATCACTCCATTGGGACCGCCCGGCGAGAGACCGGCCTCGGAGCAGGCTCCGCAGTGGGCAACGCGCCTTTACCTGGCTGGATGACCTTTGATACTGCGCATGACACTGCACCTATGGGAGCGCTCCCACAGGCAGTGAGCGTAGACGTGCCGGGCAACCGGACGGAAGCTCTCTGCAGGACTTGTTTCTGATGCCGAACCCTGAGACATCGGAAGTGGGCAGAGGAGGGGGTCGACGAGGGCGGGATGAGGGAGATTCGTGTGCGCGACAAAAGTCCGCATGGTTCAGCCCCTGCACGGAGCCCGGAGCGGCCGGCGGCTCCTGGACGCCGCAGGCCCCCGGCGCGCCCTCCGAGGACACGACGCACCACCGCACCGCCGGCGTGGTCCTGGTCGCGGCGATCGACGAGTGGCTGTAGTCCTTCACTGAAAAGGCATCGGGGTCCACGGCAACGCCTCCCGCCATCCCTGTCGATCGTGAGCCCAGTCCATCATCACCTTGGCGGTCGACTCTTCCGGGCCGAACACCTCATGGAGCCTTGGAACGTGGGCCTGGTAGTGCTTGTCTGCACCGCCTTCGCGGTACTCGACCTGGTAGCTGAGGTCGTCGTTCAGGTACACCTGAATGTAGTGCTGATCCACAGGCTCCAGATCGAGTCTTACAAGGATCACAAACCGGTGCGACAGGTTCATCTCAGACAGCAGGTCGTGCAGGGCCTCCTTGGTCGGATCGTCCACGGCACGACCGCCCGCTTCAACTACACGCAGCACTGGCTTCAGCATGCACGCGACTGTACCGACCCACAGGACTCAACTACCCAGCAGCGCACTTCCGCAACAGTCCCCAGCCGGGCTCTCCCCATGGGCGACTACAGAGCACAGGGCGGCAGCAACGCGCCGAGGCCGCAGGGCCATGCACACGCGCACCGCCGGGCACTCGCGTCAGGCATTTCACTTCGGCCCTGGGGTCAGGTGTTCACATCGGCCCTACGCCGAAAGCCTCGCAGCGCTACAGCGCCACCGCGTCCTCGACATCCGTCGTCCGCGCATCCCGGGCGGCCCGCCCGGACGGCACGGCCTGCTCGCGACGAAAGGCAACCTCCGCCGCGTAGGAGGAAGTGAAGGTGAAGGCCCGGGGTGACGGGCCGTCCGCCCGCAGGCCCGCCAGCCGCTCCAAGGCCTCGGCCACGGTCGGGAGGTGACCGGCGGGGACCCACCAGAGCACCATGTGCGCCTCCACATGCCGCTCGAACCATTCGCGGCGCCGCCGCATGACCTCCAGGTGGCCGCTGCGGTACGTGAAGTCCCACAGGGCTTCCCGGGATTCCCACACGGTCAGGTTGACGATGACGTTCTCGCCGGCCGGGCGCAGGCCGGTGGCGTCGCCCGTCCCCTCCTCCACAAGACGCCAGACGAAGCCGGGGGTGACGTCGGCGACGTCGTTGATCGGGTCGAGCATCTCGACGAACGGCGCCATGCGCGGGTCGTCCAGGGGGTGGCGGAGTGTTGCCACGTTGAGTTGGGCGAGGTGGGCGGCGTACGTGGACGAGGTCATGGGCCCATCCCACCATCACCCTCGTTCTATGTCAATGTGCATTGTTTTTAGAAGACTCGATCACCACACAGCACTCCCCCGGCCTGGCGTCCATACGAGCGCGCACCGGGCCGCCCGATCCGAGCAGCCCTTCCAGCAACGCGAGGTTCATGCCGCAGACGAGCGGCGGGAAGCGCTCGGCGACGACATGAAAGGGGCAGTTGCGCATACGGATGACGGGCGTTTCCACTCCTGCCGTCGCCGCATCCCCCTCGACTTGCCGGGCCCCTTCACCCCCCTCGATGCGGGGTTCGTATCCACGGGTGGCCAGCACCGCCAGTGCCTCCGCGAGGCTGCCACAGGGCCTATCCGTGCCGCGTAGATCCTCACCCCGGCGGCGCGCGGCCGCACAGAGCCCGGCGTCCAGGCCGGCCTGCTCGGCGGCCTCGGCGAGCAGCTCGGCCGCGGTGCGGTAGTCGCGGGCGGGCAGCGACACCGACCGCTCGGTCCGCGCCCGCGTGTACACCTTGGCCGGGCGGCCCGCCCCCGGCCCCGAACGGCCCGTCAGGCGGCGACTGCCGCTCTCCAGGAGCCCGGCCTCCGTCAGCTTGTCCAGGTGGTGAGCGGCGAGTGTGCGTGTCACCCCGGCGGCCTCGGCGGCCTCGTTGCGGCCGACCTCGCGCCCCTGCGCCACCACGTACTCGTACAAGCGGCGCCGCACCGGATCCTGCAAGGCCGCGATCGCTTCGATGTCCTCCATCCGGTCATTCTAGTGACAACGCAGGTTGGACATAGAAAGACGCCATCCGGCCCGGATCCGTCCGCCACGGAAAGCGGAACCGACCTCCAGGGCATGCCCGAAGCGACTCGGCGGCTGACGCAGGAACCAGCGAGGGTACTGAGCATCGTGGACTCAGGGATACGCGGCCGATCAGGGCCGGGAGGCGCGCACGCCCTGTTCCGGGACAAGAGGCCGACCGCTCGCGAACCGCCGAGCGGAGTCCAGGGTCGCACCTCGGTGCACGCCCGCGGCGACCGGCAGCCGGCCGGGCCTGGTCCGCTCTCCTCCCGGATCGATCACCGTAGGGGCCGCGCGATGCCCGACTGCTGCACCGCGTGGGGCGCGACGCCCCAGTCAGGCAACACCCGGCAATGCCGCGCAGGCGTCCGGCCCCAGGCACCCCGCTCCTGGGCCGCACGCGCCTCAGGCCACTGCGAGCCGGTCCACCAGCAGCTCGGCTCTCCGCTCCGCGTCCCCTGCGGGCAGCCTTCCCGCCCGGGTCAGGGTGGCCAGCCCGTGCAACGCCGCCCAGAACACCTCGGTGAACAGTGCCGGGTGGACGCCCTCCCCGGCGACCTCGCCGAGAGTCTCCAGCAGGGCGGCGAACGCGTCCCGCAGGGGCTCCGGGGTCTCCTCGTCCGCGAACGCCAGGCCGCCGTCGAGCTGGAACATGGCGTCGTAGACCGCCGGATTACGCTCGGCGAAGTCGAGGTAGGCGCGGGCGAGAGCGGTGACCCGGGCGCGGGGCCCGTCAGCGGCGGAGGCCGCGGCCCGCAGGGTCGCGGCCATCTCGGCGGCGCCCTCCAGGGCGACGGCGCCGATGATCTCCCGCTTCCCACGGAAGTGGCTGTAGAGGACGGGCTGGCTGTACTCGATGCTGTCGGCGAGCCGACGGGTGGTGACCGCGTCCCAGCCCCGCTGCTCGGCGAGTTCGCGAGCCGTCGCCACGATGAGGCGTTCACGGACCGCCCGTTCGCGTTCCTTGCGCTCCTGTACCGACATACCGTGATCCTAGCATCGCTAGACAACCAAGCGGCAGCACTTCCGTGGCACGCCATCGCGTACCACCGGATCCCTGGCGTCGGGTCCGGAGCGGGCGGTCGGGCTCGGCGCACGCGGGACCGTGCCCCCCGTGCACATCGGCCTGACGTGACGGTCCGCGCCGCCCCCGGCCCCGGTCGGGGTGCGACTCCCTGATGCCGGCTTCCGGGGACGATCGGTCGGACGAGTGCGCCGGGGACGACCGCGTCCGGGAGCCGGCCGCGCGGCCGGCTCCCGGGCGGACCGGGTTCAGCCGCTCGAGCAGACGGCCCCGTTGAGGCGGAAGACCTTCGGTTCCGGGCTGGGCCCGTCGTTGGCACCGACGAACCCGAAGGACGCGGTCGAACCACCGTCCGGGGCCAGCGGCCCCGCGCCTTCGGGAGCGGTCACCCGCACGTGGGAGCCGGTCTGGTGGAATGTGGCGTTCCAACCCGAGGACACCGTCTGACCTGTGGTCGGCCAGTCCCAGTCCACGGTCCAGCCGGTGATGGGCGTCCCACCGAGGTTGCGGACGGCGACTGTCGCCACGAAACCGTTGCCCCAGCTCGTGTCACGCTGGAAGGTCACCGCGCAGGTGGCGTCCGAGGGGGTGCCGGTGGTGAAGGTCAGTGGAGCCGACGCGGCGGAGAACCGCCCCGAGGCGTCGGCGGCCAGCACGTTGACCGTGTGAGTGCTGCCCGGGGGCAGATTGCGCAAGGTCACGGACGTGCCGGTGGCCTCGCCGATCAGGTGGGTGTGAGCACCGTCGCGCTCCTGGACCAGATAGCGGGCGGCGCCTGCCGCCCCGCCCCAGGACAGGCGCGCGGTCGTGTCGGTCACCCCGTCCAGCTTCGGCGTGCCCGGGGCCGCGGCCGCCGAGGACCCCGGACCGGTGCCCGCCCGGGGGTCGAGGGTGAGCGTGATCAACGCGTACGGCGGCACGGTGACCTGGGACCCGGTGACCTCTCCTGCGGCGACCGCGGTGATGTCGTCGTCGCCCCGCGCGTAGCGACGGACCTCGGGGGCCGCGGCGGACGGGGAGAAGCCCGTGTACGCGAGGTCCACCGTCTGCGCTTCGTCGGGGTTCTTGTTGACGAGCAGGACGCTCAGCCGCCCGTCGCGACGGAGCACGGCATGGGCCGAGACGTCCTGGGCGGAGGACGCGGCAGCGACCATGCTGTCTCCCGCCGTGCCCAGTTCGCCGGTCATCTTCATGCCGTAGTAGGGGTGGAACGGCGTGTTCGGCGCCGGCTCGCACACGTCACCGGTGCAAGCGCCACTGGACAGCATCCCCATGTCCCCGTAGTCGGTCTCGCCGTCGACGGTCGTGATCCGGCCCGCGCCGTTGTGGGTGTTCCACCAGTCGACGGTGAAGACGCCGTTCTCCAGGGCCGTCATGAACGCGTCGGCGGCGAACAGCCCGTTGGGGCGAGCGGTGAGCCGGGCGCCACCCGTGTTGGTGTTGATCTCGGTGAGGGCGATGCCGATGGCCGGCGAGCCGGCTCCGGCGTACCGGTCGATCTGGCTGCGCACCTCGCGCAGTTCGCCCGGCAGACCGGCCAGCCGGGCGGAGGCGTCCTCGGCGGTGGTGTCGGCTCCACCCGCGTACCAGTGGACGCTCACGAAGTCGATGACGTCGGCCACCGCCGAAAGGACCGTGTGGTTCCAGTCGCCGGAGTCGCCTTCGCCGACCACCCCGTCCGGCCACTCGCCCGGGGTGGTGAGGACGGCACCGATCTTGACCGTCGGGTCGACCGCCTTCATCGCCGCGGCATAGGCACGCACCTGGCGGGCGTACTCCCGGGGACTCTTGTCCTCGTGGTCGTCGTGTTCCCAGCCGCTCCCGTAGTGGCCGTTGCCGTAGATCTCGTTGCCGATCTCCCAGTACTTCGCACCGTAGCCCTTGGTGATGTTCGCGTACCGGACCCAACCGGCGGCCTCCTCGGGTGTACCCGAGCCGTAGTTGGCGATGAGGATCGGTTGCGCCCCGGTGGCGCGGACGGTGCCCATGAAGGAGTCGAAGCCGGTGCCCGGGGCGACGTAGCCCCCGGGCGCGGTGTGCGTCTCCCAGTGGTAGATGTCCGCGTACGAACCTCCGGGGTATCGCATCGCCCCCACGTCGGCCGCCTTCATCAGGTCCGCGACCTCCGGGTCGTTCATGTGCGAGTCCCACACGGCGGCGTTGACTCCGCGGGCGGTGTCGGGCAGCCGGCCCAGCGCCGCCTGGGTGTTGACCCGGACATCGACGTGCGGGGCGTCGGCCGCCCGCGGTGCGGCGGGCGCGGCACCGACCAGTGAGCACAGCAGGGCTGACACTGCGGCGAGAGTGGCCGCTCCCCGTGCGAGGGGGTGTAGTCCGGTGTCCGCCGGGCGGCCGAGTCTGTGCGGTGTTGACATGCGAGTCCTCACTGGATGGTCCGGCGGCGCGGAGAGGCGGCGGACATCGGCCGTGCCGCCGAGCCGGCAGGCAGTCCGCCGCCGGGCAGCCGGAGCACCGGCCGGGGCAGCGGGGACACTCCGCGCCGGCGACACGGAAGAAGAAGGGCGAACGCGGAACGGTCGTGCGGGTGCGACACGGCGGCCCGGTCCTGGAGGGGCGACCGGGACCCCCGCCGATGGGAGCGCTCCCAGCATGGGAACGACGTGACGTCCTGTCAACACCCCGGCAGCGGGAAGTGACCATGGAACCGCCTCTCCGCGGGCCCGTGGTCCGCACACGGGAATCGTTCCCCCACCCGGACGGGGTCCGCGGCCCGCCGCAAGGGTGGGGGACGCGGTCCGTCACACTCCGCCTCAGGGGCTCACCCCGTTCACCGGCTGCGAGACGGCGAGCGGCTCCCCCTGTCGGTCTCCGCGCTACGCCGGAGTGGCGGGCCGTCACCTCCGGGATGTGCCGCGGCGCGGCACCATGAGCGCCGGGGTTCCGGCGACCGAGATCGGCACGCCATCGCCTACGCCGGCCTCTCGTTCGGGCCGCGAGGGCCAGGCGCGTGCAGACGGCGGTGATGCGCCCTCCCCGCGGCCGCAGGTCCGGGGGCGCCCTCTCGTGGTGCTCGTGGGACGCGTGCGCCGATGCACCGTACCGAGGCGGCGAGAACGCGGCGACCGAGCGCCCTCCAAGGCTTGGCGATGACGCGTGCCTCACGAGGGACCGCGAGCCGAAGCCGGCCACCGGAGGCCCGAGGACATGCCGCCGGGGCCCAGGCGAACGACCGAGGAGGCCGCGCAGGAGGACGACCGGGGTGTCGTCGGGGAGCGAGAGCGCGGCATGTCTCCAGCTCCGGCCGGAGACCCGGACGGTGCATTCGCTGTCGCACGGACGCCGCGGCAGCCCTCCGAAGCGGTCCGATCGTCCTGCGGGGCGAGCTTCTGCCCGCGGCAGGACCCGCCGCATCCGATCCGTTCGTCGGTGCGGCCCACGGGTGAAAGCCCCGGAGGCCGTAAGTCAGGCAGATGGGCGAGGCCGGCCGGCGCGGCCCGTGGGCCCACGGACCCCCGCGTACACCATTGCGTACGCCGACGGGCGCGTCGCAGTCCGTCACCACCGGCGCGCCGCTCCGGGACCGAACCACCCGTTCGTCACTCATCGTCGCCCACCAGGACCATCCGGGGCACGCCGCACCCCGGCGCCGAGCACACGAGCGCCGCCGCACCCACCACGCTCGCGCTCGCCCTTCGGTGCGCCTGCCTGTGCGCCCAAAACCGCTCGCCAGACGCTTCTCGTCTTCCCCGGCTCACACCGCCCGGTGACGGCACCGGTCGCTGCGCCGACTGCCCCTGGAGGCGACCCCGTGCCGGTCCGCCGACGCGAACAGGGCCTCACGCCGTCACCTGGTGTGTGCGAGCCTGAGCCCCCGCGCACTCGGCGCGGCACTGCCTCGGATGCGCGGACGCGAACGGTCCCGGATCGCCACCCGGGGCGACCCCGGGGGTGCGCACTCCGTGGTCGCGGAGGCATCGTCACAGCGACCGCACCCGCTGGTCCGGGCGCGGTACGACTGCTCGCGGGCCCTGCAACTGCCTTTTAAACACAGCCCGTTCAACGTGTGGCCGCAGCAGGGTCCCGTAAGCCAGTTGTGCTTTAAGTCTTGACAGGTGCCTGTCGCCAGGCCAGCTTGGGAGCGCTCCCATTCACCAGGGTGCACACCGGTCCACTCCACCCGCCTTCTCCCCCGCCACCGGAGGAGAAGCAGACGCAACGGGGCGCAGTCGCGCCTTCGTCACGTCTCCACACTGCCCGGCAGAGGAAGGCGTTTGCCATGAGCTCGGTGAAGCGCTGCGGATCCAGCCGCACCAGGAGAGTCCCGGCCCTCCTGGTCGGAGCCCTCGTCCTCGCCCTGACGGGCGGACCGGCGGTCGCGGCCCAGCAGGCGACCCTGCACGAGCTCGCCACCACCCATGGCAAGTACTTCGGCTCCGCCACCGACAACCCCGAGCTGCCCGACGCCGACTACGCGGCCACCCTGGCCTCCGAGTTCGGGCAGATCACCCCCGGTAATTCCATGAAGTGGGACACCACCGAGCCCGTCCAGGGGCGGTTCGACTTCACCAAGGGCGATGTGGTCACCGACTTCGCGGCACGGAACGGCCAGACGGTGCGCGGCCACACGCTCGTCTGGCACAGCCAACTGCCGAGCTGGGTGGGCGCTCTGCCGCCCGCGCAGGTCGAGGCGGCGATGACCCACCACGTGACGGAGGAAGCCGCGCACTACCGCGGCACGGTCACCGCGTGGGACGTGGTGAACGAGCCGTTCAACGAGGACGGGACCTTCCGCGCGAGTCCCTTCTACACCGCGATGGGCACCGACTACATCGCCACCGCCCTGCGCGCCGCCCACGCCGCCGACCCCGACGCCGAGCTGTACCTCAACGACTACAACATCGAAGGGCTCGGCGCGAAGAGCGACGCCATGTACACCCTGGTGCGCGAGCTGCTCGCCGAGGGCGTACCGCTCGACGGCGTCGGGATGCAGGCCCACCTGGCCGTCCAGTACGGCTTCCCGTACGAGATGCGGGCGAACATGCAGCGGTTCGCCGATCTCGGGCTCGATGTGGCCATCACCGAACTCGACGTGCGGGTGCCACTGCCCGCCGACGCGGCCGAGCTGGCCACTCAGTCCTCCTACTACCAGCGCGCCGTCCAGGCGTGTCTGGCGGTCGGGCGCTGTGTCGGCGTGACCGTGTGGGACTACACGGACAAGTACTCCTGGGTCCCGGGTACGTTCCCCGGCGAGGGCGCCGCCAATCTGTACGACGAGAACCTCCGGCCCAAGCCCGTCTACGACGCGGTCCGCGCCGCGCTCGGCGGTGGGGACGGCGGCGAGGGCGGTGACCCGGGTGTACTGAAGGCGCAGTACCGCAGCAACGACGCCAGGGCGGCCGACAACCAGATCAAGCCCGTCCTCCAACTGGTGAACACCGGTGGCGCGGCGGTCAGCCTCCCGGAGGTGACCGTCCGGTACTGGTTCTCCGGCGACAACGGCGGTGCCGCGTACAGCACTTGGTGTGACTGGTCGCCACTCGGGTGCTCCACCGTCACCCACCGGGTCGTGGCCGCGGACAACCCGCGCCCGGGCGCCGACCGCTACCTGGAAGTGGGCTTCACCGGCGGCAGTCTGGCCCCCGGGGCCTCGACGGGCGAGATACAGCTCCGCCTCAACAAGACCGACTGGTCGAACTTCGACGAGGCGGACGACTACAGCCACGGCTCCGGTACGTCCTTCGCGGACGCCACGAAGGTCACCGTCCACATCGGTGGCCGGCTCGTCTGGGGCACCGCGCCCTGACCGCCCGGAGTGCCGGACCCGCCTCCCGCCCCTCCCCTGTCCCCGCCCTCCCACGACACCCGCTGACGGAGGACCGTGTCGATCTCGCACAGCACACCGAGCGCAGCAGACCGAGCAGTGCCGGGCGGCAGCGCTTCCGCCACGGGCAGGGCGCGGGAAACCCCGGCGACCGTCCGACGGCGCTCTTCCCCCGGGCATCCCCCCGGTGGCCGGCCACCGACCCGGGCCGGCCGCTCCCCACACTCCCGATGGCGGGTCATCCGCACGCCCCGCCGACCCGCCATCGGGTGATCCACCGCCTCACCGACGCACCTCAGGTCACGGTCCCAGCCGACGGCGGACCTGACGGGGACGCCGGCCCCTGACCGGGCCACCGCCCCCGAGCACCACCCCCACGAACCGTCTGCGGGGAGCTTCCGCAGGCGTACGAGAGGAGCACGGAGCCGCAATGAGAACCATAGGCACCAAGACGCACGGGCTACGCCGGAAAATGGCCGCCATATCCGCCCTGGCCATGGGCGCGGCACTCGCGGTCGCCATCCCCACCACCCCCGCCGCGGCGGCGGCGGCCCGGGTCGACAATCCCTATGTGGGCGCCACGGCGTACGTGAACCCGGACTGGTCGGCCAAGGCCGCGGCCGAACCGGGTGGCGACGTCATCGCCGACACACCGTCCTTCGTCTGGATGGACCGCATCGCGGCCATCGGCGGCTCGGCGAACGCGATGAGCCTGCGCGAGCACCTGGACACGGCACTGGACCAGGGCGCGAACCTGTTCCAGGTCGTGATCTACGACCTGCCCGGACGCGACTGCGCGGCGCTGGCATCGAACGGTGAGCTCGGCCCCACCGAGCTCGACCGGTACAAGAACGAGTACATCGACCCGATCTCCGAGATCCTCGCCGACCCGGCGTACGCCAGTCTGCGGATCGTCACCATCATCGAGCCGGACTCGCTGCCCAACCTGGTCACCAACGCGGGTGGTACCGCCGGTTCCACCGAGGCCTGCGCGACGATGAAGGCGAACGGCAACTACGAGAAGGGCGTCGGCTACGCCCTGCACACCCTCGGTGCCATTCCCAACGTCTACAACTACATCGACGCGGCCCACCACGGCTGGCTGGGCTGGGACACCAACATGGGCCCGGCGGCGAAGGAGTTCAAGAAGGCCGCCACGTCCGAGGGTGCCACGGTCGCCGACGTCACGGGCTTCATCGTGAACACGGCCAACTACTCGGCCCTCAAGGAACCGAACTTCAAGATCACCGACTCGGTGAACGGCACCACGGTCCGCCAGTCCAAGTGGATCGACTGGAACTACTACACCGACGAGCTGACGTTCGCCCAGGCGCTGCGCACCCAACTGGTGAGCGAGGGCTTCTCCTCCAACATCGGCATGCTGATCGACACGGCACGCAACGGCTGGGGCGGCTCCGCACGTCCCACCACCGCGGGCCCGCTGACCAGCGTGGACGCCTACGTGAACGGTGGCCGGGTCGACCGGCGTATCCACGCGGGCAACTGGTGCAACCAGAGCGGCGCCGGTATCGGCGAGCGTCCCACCACCGCTCCGGAGCCCGGTATCGACGCGTACGTGTGGGCGAAGCCCCCGGGTGAGTCGGACGGCAACAGTGCTCCCGTCGAGAACGACGAGGGCAAGGGTTTCGACCGCATGTGCGACCCGACCTACACCGGCAACGGGCGTAACGGCAACAGCATGAGCGGCGCCCTGCCGAACTCCCCGCTCGCGGGTCACTGGTTCTCCGCGCAGTTCCAGGAGCTCGTGCGCAACGCCTACCCGCCGCTCGACGGCAACGGCGGCAACAACGACACCCAGGCGCCGACCGCTCCCACCGGAGTGACGGTCTCGGCGAAGACCAGCAGCAGCGTCTCGCTGACCTGGACCGCGTCGACCGACAACACCGGCGTGACCGGTTACAACATCTACCGGGGCGGCGTCCAGGTGGGCACCTCCACCACGACCTCCTACACCGACACCGGTCTGACGGCCTCGACCGCGTACAGCTACACGGTCAAGGCGAAGGACGCGGCCGGCAACCTCTCGGCGGCCTCCACCGCGGTTTCGGCCACCACCTCCGCGGGCGGCGGCACGAACGACACCCAGGCGCCGACCGCTCCCACCGGAGTGACGGTCTCGGCGAAGACCAGCAGCAGCGTCTCGCTGACCTGGACCGCGTCGACCGACAACACCGGCGTGACCGGTTACAACATCTACCGGGGCGGCGTCCAGGTGGGCACCTCCACCACGACCTCCTACACCGACACCGGTCTGACGGCCTCGACCGCGTACAGCTACACGGTCAAGGCGAAGGACGCGGCCGGCAACCTCTCGGCGGCCTCCACCGCGGTTTCGGCCACCACCTCCGCGGGCGGCGACACCGGAACGGGCGCCCTCAAGGTCCAGTACAAGAACACCGACTCATCCGCCACGGACAACCAGATCCGGATGGGTCTCCAGCTGGTTAACACGGGCAGCACCCCGATCAGTCTGTCCTCGGTGAAGGTGCGCTACTGGTTCACCCCGGAGGCCGGGGCGTCCACCTTCGGGACCGCGTGCGACTGGGCGGTCATCGGCTGTGGGAACCTGACCCACGCGGTGAAGACCGCGGGCTCGGCGGCCGGTGCCAGCCACTACCTGGAGGTCGGCTTCGGCAGCGGCACTCTGGCGGCCGGCGCCTCCACCGGCGAGATCCAGCTGCGCGTCAACAAGAGCGACTGGTCCAACTTCGCCGAGGCCGACGACTACAGCCGTTCGGCCAACACGAGCTACGCCGACGCGTCGAAGATCGGCGTGTACGTCACCGGCACGCTCGCCTGGGGCACCGCCCCCTGACCCCGCCGTCCGGACTCCGTCTCCGCCCGTCGTCCTGTGACGCGGTGACGAACGGTCCGGGTCACGGGTGACCTCCAACGACCTGCCCCCTGCCGGACGCCCGGCAGGGGGCAGGTCTCTTGTGCGGGGCGTACGCCGTGACGGACGTCCTCCGTCCACGAGGACGTCGGTTCTCCGGGCCGAGGGCCAGGGCCCGCTGGCCGGAGACCTCGTCGAGCGAGCGCCGTCCGATGGCCCGGAACGCCGAGGCGGGGCGGTCGAGGTGCGGTACCGGGGTACCGCGTCAAAGCGCACGTCGGCGGGAG
>NZ_JBEXWB010000095.1:0-18357 GCF_040629645.1 Streptomyces sp. NPDC005899
GCCGTACGGCTGCCGGGGCGCGAACCGGTCCACGGCGATAGCCTCGCCCCATGAGCCGGCCGCCCACCTTCACCCCGCCCCCCTGCGCCCATGCCCGCACGCTGTCCACGGAGCGCGGGGACTTCGCCGTGCTGGACGCCGTGCCCGCCGGGGGCGCGCACGCCACAGCGCTCCTGCTGCCGGGGTACACCGGCAGCAAGGAGGACTTCATCGCCCTGCTGGAACCGCTGGCGCGCGCCGGTTTCCGGGTCGTCTCGGTGGACGGGCGCGGACAGTACGAGAGCGGATGGGCGGACCATCCGGACGCCTACGCGCAGGGCGAGCTGGCGCGCGACGTGCTGGCGCAGGCCGCAGCGCTCACCGGCGCCGCGGAGCCGGGCGGCGTCCATCTGCTCGGGCACTCCCTCGGCGGCCACATCGCCCGCGCCGCCGTGCTGGCGGACTCCGCCCCCTTCCGCTCGCTGACCCTGATGTCGTCCGGGCCCGCCGAGATCTCCCCCGCCCAGCAGAAGAAGGCGCAGCTGCTCGCCGACGTGCTCTCCCGCTGGAGCATGGCCGAGGTGTGGCAGGCCATGCGCGCCATGGATCCGCCCGAGGACGCGGACATCGGTGACGGGGAGGATCTGCGCCGCCGCTGGATGCGTCACGACCCGGCGCAGCTGATCGCCACAGGAGCGCAGTTGTCCCGCGAACCGGACCGGGTGGCCGAGCTCGCCGCCCTGCCCCTGCCCGTCCACGTGATCTCGGGCGGGAGCGACGACGTGTGGCCGGTGCCGCTGCTCGACGACATGGCGCGGCGGCTGGGGGCCCGGCGCACCGTGATCGGGGAGGCGGAGCACTCGCCGAACACGGCCAGGCCGCTGGAGACCGCGGCCGCACTCGTCTCGTTCTGGGAGTCCGTCTGAGCCGTGCGCGGCCGGTACCGGACCCGGGCCCGCGTCTCCCGGTGGCGCCGGCGGATCAGTACTGCGCCTGAAGGTGGTGCCAGAAGCCGTCGCGCAGCGCCCGCCGCAGGTGCGCGTGGCCGCGCAGTGAGTGCTGGAGCAGCCGTTCGGCCTCGACGAGGAGGTCCTGGTCGACGGAGCCCGGGAGGTAGGGGTGCCCGGGCAGCAGGTCGGCGAGGGCCTCGCGGCCGCGTGTGGAGAGCCAGGCGGCCGCGATCTGGGCACCGACGAAGCGGACGTCCTCGCGTGCGGGTGCTGGGCTGTCGTCGTCGTACATCGTGACGGGACGCCGGGTCACGTACGGGCGGCAGAAGTCGAGGTCGAAGGTCCGCTGGCTGTCGACCTCCCAGAGCAGTGGCTCCGCCTGGTTGCGCCCCTCCCCGGCCTCGATGCCCCACAGGTGCACCCGGGCCCCGTAACCCTGCGCCGATTCGACGGCCGACACCAGGTCCTCGTCGCCGCCGACGAGCGCCGCGTCACTGATGGCCCGGTGGCGGGCGAGGGACTCGAGGTCGGTGCGGATGAGCGAGTCGACGCCCTTCTGCTGGTTGTTGGCGTTGAGGTTGCCGAGCCGGACCTTGACGTCGGGGAGTTCGGCGATGGCCTGCTGTTCCGCGGTGTGGATCCGGCGCCTGGCTCCGTCATACCAGTACACGCGCAGGAGCCGGCTGTCCGCGAAGATCGTGCGGGCCTTGTCGATGAAGGCCTCGATCAGGCCCTCCGCGTCGAGGTCGAAGGAACGCCGGTCCTCGGTGCCGGTGACGAGCAGGCCGGCCGCGGCGTAGACGTATCCCGCGTCGACGAAGATCGCGTGGGTGGAGGGTGTCTTCGACACCTCCGCCAGGACGCGCTGGAGCAGTTCGTTGGTCCGGTCCAGCTGTTCGCGGATGCCGGAGGCGTCGTCGGGCCGCGTGTCCTCGTCGGTCATGCGGGCCTCTTCGTCCGCGCGTGCGGGATTACCGGCGGGTACTTAGACATCCAAAAAATTTCCTTAGCGTAGGGAATGTTTGCCCTGGGCAAGCCGTTGGTACCTGTATGGAGCACGGGACGCGGACGTCCCGGGCCCCACATCCTTGTGGACGGCAGGTCCGTCCAGCCAGTAGTTCTCCAGCAGGAGGATCAGACGAAGGGAAGCCGTATGCGCTTCGAGATCATGCGACTCGACGATGTCGACGGTACCGCCGTGGACAGCACCGTCGTGGACGCCGCCTCCGTCAACCGGATCGTGCAGCAGGCCGCCTCCATGGGCCAGCGCATCTACATCCGGCCGGCCGACACGTCGGCCTCGTAACACCTTGTTCTGCTTCGAGTCGCCGACATCGGGCGTATGACGAGCTGAGGACGAAGCGCCCCCGCACCGGAACCGTGCGGGGGCGCCGTGCTGTCCGGGGTCAGGAGTTCTGGATGACCTGGGTGACCCCGTTGATGATCTGCTGGACGGCGATCGCGGAGAGCATCATCCCGGCGAGCCGGGTGACGAGGACCACTCCCCCGTCCCTGATCACCCGGATGATCAGCAGCGAATAGCGCATGGTCAGCCAGAGCACGACGTGCATGGCGAAGATCGCCGACCACACCGACACCTGCCCGCCGAAGCCGTCGGCGTGCTGCACCGCGAGGATCACCGAGACGATGGCCCCGGGGCCGGCCAGCAGCGGCATGCCCAGCGGGACGAGGGCGACGTTGACGTCCTTGGTCTGCGTGGGCTCGTCCGTCTTGCCGGTGAGCAGGTCGAGCGCGATCAGCAGCAGCAGGAGACCGCCCGCGATCATCAGGGCCGGGACCGAGACGTGCAGGTAGTCGAGTATCTGCTGGCCGAGCACTCCGAAGACGGCGATCACGGAGAAGGCCACGGAGACGGCCTGCAGGGCCATCTTGCGCTGCACCTTGGCGGGGCGTCCCGCGGTGAGCGCCAGGAAGATGGGTGTGATCCCGGGCGGATCCATGATCACGAACAGGGTCAGGAAGAGGGATCCGAAGACAGCGATGTCGAACACAGTGAGCCTTGCGAGAGGAGAGCGGGTCGAACAGGGAGGTGCGCGGACCGGCGCGCGCCACGGTGCCCGGGCACACCCGGGGGCGGCGGCGGTGCGGTGACGTGGAGAGCGGGGAGGCGCGGGGAAACTCGTCGTGCGCGGCGGGACGTCCGCCGGGCGGACGGGCACCGGGCGGAGAGGACCCGCCCACCGGGCGGGGAGGTCGTTACGCGCGGAGTTCGCGGAGCGGTCCGCCGGCGCCCGGCACGGGGAACGCCCCCGTGGCACGCCGGGTGATCTCGCCGTAGATCTCGGGGTCCGTGGTGAAGTCACCGAGCCGGACGGTCTTTCGGGTGCCGTGGTAGTCGCTCGACCCGGTGGGCAGCAGCCCGAACTCGGCGGCCAGCCCCCGCAGCCGCGCCCTGGTGGCCTCGTCGTGGTCCATGTGGTCGACCTCGACGCCGTCGAGACCCGCGGCGGCCAGGTCCGCGATCACGGACTCCGGCACGACGGCCCCCCGCTTGACGGCGAGGGGGTGGGCGAGGACGGTCACGCCGCCGGCGGCCTTGACCAGCCTGACCGCCTCGAACGGGTCGAGTTCGTGCTTCCCGGCGTAGGCGCGGCCGCCGTCGGCGAGCCAGTCGGGCGTGAAGGCGTCGGACACCGAGTCGACGACGCCGAGGTCCACCAGGGCGGTCGCGATGTGCGGGCGGCCGACCGAGCCGTCTCCGGCGATACGGTCCACCTGCTCCCAGGTGATCGGGACGCCGAGTTCCCGCAGCTTGCCCACCATGGTCCGGGCACGCGGCACCCGGTCGTCCCGGACCAGTTCGCGCTCGCGCGCGAGTTCGGGTTCCGAGGGGTCGAAGAGGTAGGCCAGCATGTGCAGGCCGACACCGCCGACACGGCAGGAGAGCTCGGCTCCCGTGACGAGTGTCAGGCCCTCGGGGAGGGCCGCCGCCGCTTCCGCGTACCCGCCGACCGTGTCGTGGTCGGTCAGGGCGACGACGTCGAGGCCGGCCGCGGCGGCGCCGGCCACGAGTTCGGCGGGGGTGTCCGTGCCGTCCGACGCGGTGGAGTGGGTGTGCAGATCGATGCGCACGACGTACTCCAGGGCTGCTGACGGGCGGGGGACGCTCAAGGATAACCGGAGGGCACGGCACCGCCGGCCGCCCGCCGGGTCCTCCCGGGGCGTCAGCCGCCCGGGCCGCTCAGGGGGGCGTCAGCAGCCGGGGGGTGAGGGCTCCGCAGGGTACGAGGTCCGCTTCGCCGCCCGCGTCGCGCAGGTCGGTCAGCACCAGGTCGTCGTACATCATCAGCCCCGACTGCTCGGGCCAGACGATCGCCCAGAGCCAGAGGCCGCACGCCTCCCCGGCGAAGACGGCCCGGTCGTCCGGGGCGTCCCCGACGTGCCAGAGCGGGGTGGGCCGCCCGGCGGCGAGCAGCTTGGCGTCCGGGGCGCCGTCCAGCCGCAGGCCGGCGCCGGGGTCGAGGCCGTCGATCCCGGCGTAGCGGGCACCGAGCCCGACGCCGAGCTCCTCGGCGACGAGGAGGAGCTCGCACAGGCCGCCGAGCGGCCCCGGCCCCGAGCAGGCGACCGCGGTCGCGCGTCCGCCGCTGCGGTCGTCCCCCGCGTACGCCGCACCCGTGAACAACCAGCCCACGGGAAGCGGCCAGGGCATCCACACCGGCACCCGCGCCCTGTGCACGACCACGCCGAGCGCCTCCACGCTGGGTGGGACCACCGGCTGCATCGGGTGCACCTGGCCGTGGGCCGAGCACTGCCAGGCATCGGCGAACAGGCCGGGCGCCCTGACCCGGCCACCGCACTTCGGGCAACTGGGTTCGCCCCTCATACCGCCCAACGGTCCTCTCCGGTCGTCCCCGCGTCAAGGACGATCACCCGTCCGCAGCGTGGCCCGGACGCGGGAGGCGGTGGCGGGGGTCCGGAGAACGGCACCCCCATATAGATGTAGCTCGCATTCATTAGGTGTCCTAACTGGGCCACCGGGGCCTGGCGTCGGTGGCGGCCTCGGCCTTCTTCTACAACTACGCCTTCTTCACCGTCCTGGCCTTCACGCCGTTCGTACTGGACATGACCCCGTACAGGTCGGGCGCGGTGTTCTTCGGCTGGGGGCTGCTCCTCGCCGTCTTCTCCGTGCTCGTCGCCCCACGCCTGCAGCGGCGCTTCGGCTCGCTGAGGGTGATCGGCGCCTCGCTGGTCCTGCTGGCCGCCGACCTGGTGGTCCTCGGGTACGGCGGCCACACGACAGCCGTCGTCTGCACCGTCGTCTCCGGCGCCTTCATCGGCCTGAACAACACGGTCTACACGGAACTGGCCCTCGGGGTGTCTGACGCACCGCGCCCCGTGGCGAGCGCCGGCTACAACTTCGTCCGCTGGTTCGCCGCGGCCGCGGCCCCCTACCTGGCCCCGAAGATCGGGGAGTGGAGCGACATCCACGTCCCGTTCGTCGTGGCCGCGGTGGCGGCCCTCGCCGGAGCCCTCGTCGTCCTGGCCCGGCGCGCGGCGCTGACCCACGAGGCCGAGGAGCTGATGCCGCGGCACGCCGCCGAGGACGGCGCCGCCGCCCTCGCCGACTGATCCGGCCGACCCGCCCGGAGCCCCGCCTCCCGCGTACGGCGGGGCTCCGCGTGCGGGTGGCCCGTCAGTCCAGCGGCACGGACGCGCGCAGCGGATCGCGCAGGTCCGTGCCGTGCGACAGCCAGCGCTCCTGCAACTCCTGGGCACCCCTGACCCGCTTCCAGGCGGCCTCGTTCGGCGTCATCGGCAGCAGCGGCAGGAAGCGCACCGGGTCCATCGGGGCGTCCAGCTCCAGATCCTCGACCAGGCCGCCCGGCTCGGCCACCAGCACGGAGGAGAACAGCGCTCCGGCCCACAGCGGGCTGCCGAGGTCCAGTGAGGCGCCCGGCGCCACGACGAGTCCCTCGACCTGCGGGGAGGCGGCCAGCACCGCGAGGGGGCGCAGCACCTGGTCGGTGGCGGCGAGCCCCAGCCGTACGGAGAGGACGAGTTCGGCCCGGGGGCCCTTCACCGGGTCGGCGAGCGGAGAGGTCGGGTCGGCCATCGGCTGCGACGACATGCCCAGGGTGGCGTAGCGCACGACATCACCGTCGACGAAGCGGAGCACCTCGATGCGGTCCGTGCCGAGGAACGTCACTTCGGCGCGTGCGTCCGGCTCCCCCAGGGCCGTACGGAGCCGTGCCTCGACCAGATCAAGAATTTCTCCCATACGGCGAGCATAGAACGCGTCTCGAAGGGGCAAAGGAAGGAATCGGGCCCGGGGCTGCTGATAGCCTGAACCGTCGGTCGGGACAGCACGCAGAAGCGTCGCTCTCAGTCCTGACAACACGTGATCCCCACGGGGACCACGACCACGTGATCCCCCACGGGGGACCGGCCGGAGGAGGTGGGGCTGCGGTGGATCCAAGTCGACCGTGCAGTACCAGCCGTTCTTCCGCACGACGCCTTCCTTCTGTGGTCTGACGCCCTTTCCGGACGTGTCCGCGGTAGTTCGCGCAACGGAAGAGCACTTCGTTTTTGCCTGTCTGTAGCGAACGCCGTCATCGGCGCACGCGCGGTGCCGCCCGCTTTGCGGACGTGAGCGCACGTCCCCATTCCGGGCTGTTCCACGCCCCGCCGACGGCCCTCCGTGAAGGAGCCAGCATGTCGATGATCCGCGACCTGCGCGCCGCCGTGCGCCCGTCCCTGCGCAAGAGCAACACCCCGTACAACAGCTACGACACCACCCGTGACCCGTCCGCCTCCAGTGCCGTGGTCGACTGCGCCGTCTACCGCGACGGGCGCCGGCTCACGGCGGACGGCTGCCGCACGCCGCACGAGGCGATGCTGCGGGTGCGCGAGGAGGGCGGTTTCGCCTGGATCGGCCTGCACGAGCCGACGGAGGAGGAATTCGCCGGTATCGCGAAGGAGTTCGGCCTGCACCCGCTCGCCGTGGAGGACGCGGTCCACGCCCACCAGCGGCCCAAGCTGGAGCGGTACGACGACACGCTGTTCACCGTCTTCAAGACCATCCACTACGTCGAGCACGCCGAACTCACCGCGACCAGCGAGGTCGTGGAGACCGGCGAGGTGATGTGCTTCACCGGCCGGGACTTCGTCATCACCGTCCGGCACGGCGGGCAGGGATCGCTGCGCGCACTGCGCCACCGGCTCCAGGACGACCCCGATCTGCTCGCCAAGGGCCCGTCCGCCGTCCTGCACTCCATCGCCGACCACGTGGTCGACGGCTACATCGCGGTGGCCTCGTCGGTGCAGGACGACATCGACGAGGTGGAGATCGAGGTGTTCTCCACGCCGGCCAAGGGCGGTCCGCGCGGGGCGGACGCGGGGCGGATCTACCAGCTCAAGCGCGAGGTGCTGGAGTTCAAGCGGGCCGTGTCGCCGCTGCTGCGGCCGATGCAGCTGCTGAGCGAGCGGCCGATGCGGCTGATCGACCCCGACATCCAGAAGTACTTCCGTGACGTGGCCGACCACCTGGCCCGGGTGCAGGAGGAGGTCATCGGCTTCGACGAGCTGCTGAACTCCATCCTGCAGGCCAATCTGGCGCAGGCGACCGTCACCCAGAACGAGGACATGCGCAAGATCACGTCCTGGGCGGCCATCGTCGCCGTACCGACGATGATCTGCGGCGTCTACGGCATGAACTTCGAGCACATGCCGGAACTGCGCTGGACCTACGGCTATCCGACGGTGATGGGCGTCATCGGCGTCGTCTGCTTCTCCATCCACCGCACCCTCAAGCGCAACGGCTGGCTCTAGGGCCGCCGTCGCGACGGCCCCGTAGAGTTTCCGCCATGACTGCTGACGCGCTGCTGGACCGGGCCCTCGTCGAGGAGGCCACCAAGAAGTCCGGCCTGATCTGGGTGCGGGGCTCCGGTCCCGCCCGGGCCCTGTGGCACGTGTGGCACGACGGCGCGGCCCTGCTGGTCGGTGACGGCCCGGGGGAACAGCCGCTGCCCGCCGGTCTGGAGGCGGGCGCCGCCGCCGAGGTGACGGTCCGCAGCAAGGACAAGGGCGGGCGCGTCGTCGCCTGGACCGCCGCCGTCCTCGTGCTGGAGCCGCACTCCGAGGACTGGGAGGCGGCGGTCGCCGAGCTCAAGGGCAAGCGGCTGAACGCACCCGACGCCGAGCGGATGACCGAGCGGTGGGCCCGTGAGTGCCGTGTCCTGAGGCTGGTGCCCGGAGCGGCCCGTACGCAGCTGCCGGACGGCTCGCTGGCCGCGGCGCCGCTGCCCACCGGGGCGACCACACGGCAGCCCGCGCCCGCCGCACTCCACCGGCTGCTGCTGAAGCGGCGCGGGCGGCGCTGACGGGCCGGTGCCCGTCAGCCGGAGGACCTGGGGAGCTGCCCGCCGTAGTCGACGGTCTCGTCCTCGGGCGGCTGCTCCAGGGCGAAGGCCTCGCCCCAGTCGGCGAGGGTCAGGGTGCCGCCGCCCCCGCCCCGGGCCACCCGCAGCGGGAACGGGGTGCCCTTGAGGGAGACGTCGAGCGTGCCACCCTCACCCTTCCCGCCCATGATCTGCACGGTACGGACCCCGCCGACGGTCTCCCGGTCGCCCTTGTTGACCTTCCCGTGCAGCGTGAGCACCCCGTCGAGCAGGGTCTTCTTCTCCGTGAAGCCGCGCAGCTGTTTGTAGGTGGGATCGTCCTCGGGCACCTTGACGTACTTGCCCTGGAGTTTGCCGGCGGCGGCCCGGTCGCTCTCCTCCTCGCCGGTCTCGTCCCCGTGGCTCCAGAAGCCGGCGTCGGCCTTCAGGAAGAGTGCGTCGCCGATCCGCAACAGCGTGAACGTGCTCTGCCCCGAGGTGACCGAACCGGTGCCGCCGTCCGCGCTGACCTGCATGTTCAGGGTGTAGGTGCCGCCCTTGCCGACCAGCTTGCCCGTCAGCCGCACGGCGTCCGAGGCGGCCGCCGCCGCCCGCGCCCTGCTGTCGATCTCCGCCGCACCCAGCTTGCCGACGCCGTTGGTCCCCTTGTCCGGGTCCTCGCCGGCGCAGGCGGTGAGTGCCGCGGTGAGCCCCGCGCAGAGGACCACGGCGAGAGCGGTCCGGCGATGAGCCCGGGCGGCCGGGGCGGAAGAGGTCACGGGCGCACTGCCTCTCGTCTGTGTGTCGGGGGGTGGCAGACCGCAGCGTACCCGGGGCGCGTACACCCTTCGGCCCAGCTCCGTACGGGCGGCCGCCGGGGCGCGCCGGACCACCACCGGCTAGCCTGATCACGGCGAAGGAGGACGTGAGGCACGAAGGAGGCGCACGGAATGGCGGCAGGCGCCCCCAGGGTTTTCGTCTCGCACCTCTCCGGGGTACCGGTGTTCGACCCCAGCGGCGACCAGGTCGGCCGGGTCCGTGACCTGGTGGCGATGCTCCGGGTCGGGGGCCGGCCGCCGCGGCTGCTCGGCATGGTGGTCGAGGTCGTGAGCCGGCGGCGGATCTTCCTGCCCATCACCCGGGTGACGGGTGTGGAGTCGGGGCAGGTCATCACCACGGGTGTGGTCAACATGCGGCGCTTCGAGCAGCGCCCGACCGAGCGACTCGTCCTCGGCGAGTTCCTCGACCGGCGGGTGCGTCTGGTCGAGACGGGCGAGGAGGTCACCGTCCTCGACGTCGCCATCCAGCAGCTCCCCGCCCGCCGTGACTGGGAGATCGACAAGTTCTTCGTGCGCAAGGGCCGGGGCGGGGCGCTCCGCCGCAAGGGTGAGACGCTGACCGTGGAGTGGTCGGCCATCAGCGGCTTCTCACTGGAGCAGCACGGGCAGGGTGCCGAGAGCCTGGTCGCCACCTTCGAACGGCTGCGCCCCACGGACGTCGCCAACGCCATGCACCACCTGTCGCCCAAGCGCCGGGCCGAGGTGGCCGCGGCCCTGGACGACGACCGGCTCGCGGACGTCCTGGAGGAACTGCCCGAGGACGACCAGGTGGAGATCATCGGCAAGCTGCAGGAGGACCGCGCGGCGGACGTCCTGGAGGCTATGGACCCGGACGACGCGGCCGACCTGCTCTCGGAGCTGCCCGAGGCCGACAAGGAACGGCTGCTGGCGCTGATGCGGCCGGACGACGCGGCGGACGTACGGCGGCTGATGGCGTACGAGGAACGGACCGCGGGCGGGCTGATGACGACCGAGCCGATCATCCTGCGGCCGGACGCGACCGTGGCGGACGCGCTGGCCCGGGTCCGCCAGCAGGACCTGTCCCCCGCACTGGCCGCCCAGGTGTACGTCTGCCGGTCGCCCGACGAGACGCCGACCGGGAGGTACCTGGGCACCGTGCACTTCCAGCGGCTGCTGCGCGACCCGCCGTTCACCCTGGTCAGCTCTATCGTGGACAGCGATCTCGTGCCGCTGGCCCCGGACACCCCGCTGCCCGCCGTGACCAGCTACCTGGCCGCGTACAACATGGTCTCGGTGCCCGTGGTCGACGAGAGCGGCTCGCTGCTCGGCGCGGTGACCGTCGACGACGTGCTGGACCACCTGCTGCCCGACGACTGGCGCGAGACCGACTTCGAGGGCGGGGAGGGGACGGCGGATGGCGGCTGAGGACCGCGCCAGGGCGGCTTCGACGGGCGCGTCGGGCCTCGTGCGCCCACCACGTCCCCGGCTCGACCAGCCGAAGGCCCCGCGCCGCCGGCTGCTGCCGGAGTACGACCCCGAGGCGTTCGGCCGGTTCTCGGAGCGCATCGCCCGCTTCCTGGGCACCGGACGGTTCATCGTCTGGATGACGCTGATCATCATCCTGTGGGTGGTGTGGAACATCTACGCCCCGGAACACCTCCGGTTCGACGAGTACCCGTTCATCTTCCTGACCCTGATGCTGTCCCTGCAGGCCTCGTACGCGGCCCCGCTGATCCTGCTCGCGCAGAACCGCCAGGACGACCGCGACCGTGTCACCCACGAGCAGGACCGCAAGCAGAACGAACGCTCGATCGCCGACACCGAGTACCTCTCCCGGGAGATCGCCGCCCTGCGGATGGGCCTCGGCGAGGTCGCCACGCGCGACTGGATCCGCTCCGAACTGGAGGCGATGGTGAAGGACATGGAGGAGCGCCGGCTGCTCTTCCCGGCGGAGAGTGACGAAGGCGACCGCTGAAGGGCTACCCACGCGTAGGCACCGGCGCCGTACCATCGTCGGTATGGCTACGGAAGACGCGGTGCGCGAAGCACTGGCGACAGTGAACGACCCGGAGATCCACCGACCGATCACCGAACTGGGCATGGTGAAATCGGTCGAGATCGATCCTGACGGTGTGGTCGCTGTCACCGTGTATCTCACGGTCTCCGGCTGTCCGATGCGCGAGACGATCACCAGGAACGTGACCGACGCGGTGGCCCGCGTGGAGGGCGTGTCCCGGGTCGAGGTCACCCTCGACGTGATGAGCGACGAGCAGCGCAAGGAGCTCGCCTCCTCGCTGCGCGGCGGCACGGCCGAGCGCGAGGTGCCGTTCGCGAAGCCCGGCTCGCTGACCCGGGTCTACGCGGTCGCGTCCGGCAAGGGCGGCGTCGGCAAGTCCTCGGTGACCGTGAACCTCGCGGCGGCGATGGCGGCCGACGGGCTCAAGGTCGGCGTGGTGGACGCCGACATCTACGGGCACAGCGTGCCGCGGATGCTCGGCGCGGACGGGAAGCCCACCCAGGTCGAGAACATGATCATGCCGCCGTCCTCGCACGGCGTGAAGGTCATCTCGATCGGCATGTTCACCCCGGGCAACACCCCGGTGGTGTGGCGCGGGCCGATGCTGCACCGCGCGCTGCAGCAGTTCCTCGCCGACGTGTACTGGGGCGACCTGGACGTCCTCCTGCTCGACCTGCCGCCGGGCACCGGTGACATCGCGATCTCCGTCGCACAGCTCGTGCCCAACGCCGAGATCCTCGTCGTCACGACCCCCCAGCAGGCCGCGGCGGAGGTCGCCGAGCGGGCCGGTTCCATCGCCGTGCAGACGCACCAGAAGATCGTCGGCGTCGTCGAGAACATGTCGGGCATGCCGTGCCCCCACTGTGACGAGACGGTCGACGTGTTCGGCTCGGGCGGCGGGCAGCGGGTCGCCGACGGGCTGACGAGGACGGTCGGCGCCGAGGTGCCGGTCCTGGGCTCGATCCCGATCGACGTCCGGCTGCGCGAGGGCGGCGACGAGGGCAAGCCCGTCGTCCTCTCCGACCCGGACTCCCCGGCAGGGGCGGCGCTGCGGTCCATCGCCCAGCGGCTGGGAGGCCGTCAGCGCGGCCTGTCCGGCATGTCGTTGGGACTCACCCCGCGCAACAAGTTCTGAGGACCGCGACGCGGTGGTACGGGTGAGGGGGCGGTCTCCGCGGAGGCCGCCCCCTCACCCGTACCACCGCGTGCGTTCAGCGCGCTCGACCCGTACCGCCGGGTGCGCTCAGCCGCCGTACGACGCGATGTCGCCGATTACCGAGAAGCCCAGGCCGTAGGCGCTCATGCCGCGCCCGTAGGCGCCGATGTGGACGCCGTCCGGGGCCGACCCCGCGAGCACCCAGCCGAACTCCGACTCGCGGTAGTGGAACGACACCGGTACGCCGCCCACGGGGAGCGACAGCGTCGACCACGGAGCCTGGCCCAGGTCGTCGGCGAGCTCGAACGCGGTCTCGGTCTGCTGGTCCAGCCATTCGCCGCGCAGGGTGTGGTCCATCTGCGGAGGCCAGGTGTACGCCAGCAGGGAGGAGCCGGCCAGCCACGCCGCGGAGGAGACCGTGGTGGCCTCCAGCACCCCCGTCCCGTCCCCGGTGTGCCGGACCGGACTGCTGCCCACGGTCACGACCACCGCGAACCGCGCCCGCTCCGCGCCGGCGTCGGCCCGCACCACGGGCTCCTCGCCGTGCCCGGTGGATCCGTGCTGCACCGTGCCGTCGGCCGCGGCGGCCACGGTCATGAGCCAGCGCGGGCCGGTGAAGGCCTCGTCCAGCCCGTACCAGGGGAACGGCGCCTTGAGATAGCCGTCGACACTACGCCGGGCCGTCGGCGTTCCCTCCGCGGTGACTGCGCGGGGCGCACCGTCCGCCCCTACCCGACTCGTCGTCTCCACTGCCCGGCCGCCTCCTCGATCTGTCGATGATCCGGAGCGGCCCGCCCCCTGGACGTGGGCGGCCTCGTTACCGGACAGATGGAGAATAGCCATACCGCCCGGACGAGGCGGGATTGAGTGTGTCAGGTGGCGTCTGCGTCGAAGGGCGGACGCGCTTCCCCGGCCGGCTCGGCGGGCCTCTTGCGGAGGTCGGGCGCGGCACCGGAGGACGCGCCCGCCGTCGCGGCCACGCCGTCCGCCGACGGCACGCTCTCACGGCCGTTCACCGCGTCGGTGACCTCCGCCACCTCCTTGCGCAGGTCGAAGCTGTCGCGGATCTCCTTGAGCCCGAGGTCGTCGTTGCCGTCCGCGAGCTGCTTGCGGATGAACGTCTTCGGGTTGAGGTCCTCGAACTCGAAGTCCTTGAACTGCGGGCCGAGCTCCGACCTGATGTCTTCCCTGGCGCTGTCCGAGAACTCACGGATCTTGCGGATGGTGCGCGTGACGTCCTGGATGACCTTCGGCAGCTTCTCCGGGCCGAATACGAGCACGGCAAGAACCACGAGCGTCAGCAGCTCGAGTGCGCCTATGTCGTTGAACACCTTGCTGCTCCTCGTGTTCGCCGCGTGTCCCTGTGTCCCGCGGTTCTCCGCCACCAGGTCGTCGAGGGCCCGGACCGGCTCCACGGTACCCGGCCGGGCTGTCCGGGCGGTACCTGCCGGTGTACGTCAGGTGCCGCTCGCCGAACCCAGTGTCAATGTCACGGACAGCTCCTCGCCGTCACGGGTCAGCCGAAGAGCCAGCCGGTCGCCCGGCCGGTGGGCGCGGATCTTGACGATGAGCTCCTCCCCGCTGTGCACGCGCCGGCCCTCCACTTCGGTGATGACGTCACCGGCTTCGACCCCCGCCTTGTCGGCGGCCCCGCCCTCGGTCACCGCGGGCCCGCCGCCCCCGGCCTTGCCGCCGACCTTCGCCCCGTCGCCGGTGAAGTCCATGTCCAGCGTGACGCCGATCACCGGGTGGGTGGCCCTGCCGGTGTTGATCAGTTCCTCGGCGACGCGCTTGCCCTGGTTGATCGGTATCGCGAAGCCGAGGCCGATGGAACCCGACTGGCCCCCGTCGGGGCCGGCGCCGCTGTCGGCCGCGCGGATGGCGCTGTTGATGCCGATGACCCGGGCGTCGGCGTCGACGAGCGGCCCTCCCGAGTTGCCGGGGTTGATCGGGGCGTCGGTCTGCAGGGCGTCGACGTAGCTGACGTCGGTGCCGTCCCCCTTGTCGCCGCCCGCGGTGATGGGGCGCTGCTTGGCGCTGATGATCCCGGACGTGACCGTGTTGGACAGGTCGAAGGGTGCTCCGATGGCCACCACCGGGTCACCGACCCGCACGTTGTCGGAGTTGCCCAGGGGCAGGGGCCTCAACCCGGAGACGCCCTTCACCTTCACGACGGCGAGGTCGTACCCGCTGTCCTTCCCGACGATCTCGGCGGACGCGGTCTCGCCTCCGCTGAAGGTGACCGTGATGTCACCCGAGGAGCCGGCGGGGGCCACCACGTGGTTGTTGGTGAGGATGTGGCCCTTGCCGTCGAGGACGAAGCCCGTGCCCGTGCCGGACTCGGCGGAGCCGCTGACGTGCAGGGTGACGACGCTGGGCAGCGCGCTGGAGGCGATGCCCGCCACGCTGTCGGGGGCCCGGTCGCCGTTGTCCCGGCCGGCCTGGGGGAGTTCGACGGTGGTCAGGCCGCCGTTGCGCTCGACGTAGGAACCGATCCCGCCGCCGATCCCGCCCGCGACGAGGGCGAGCAGGAGGGCGCCGGCGACCACCGACCCGGGACGGCCGCGGCGCGGCCGGGTGTCTGTGCCGGGAGGCGGGCCCGAGTGGTGCAGAGGCTGCTGGGACCCACCCCACGGGTCGTACCGGCCCCACTGCGAGGCGGCGTGCGGCGGCCCCGCGGGCGGCTCGTAGCCGCCTGCCGGAGGCTGGGGGCGGGGCTGGTGCTGCTGCGGCTGCGGCTGCGGCTGCGGCTGATCGTGTGTCGTCTGCGGGGGTACCGGAGGCGCGTATCCCTCGGCAGGTCCCCGGACGGTGGATTCCGGGACGAGCGGCCCCGGGTGAGCCGGTGGGACGGGCGTGCCGTGGGCGGGCGTGGGCACCGGGCGCTGTACGGGCGGCGCGGGCGCCCAGGGGCCGGGGCCGCCGTACGGCGGGGTGCTGTACTCGTCCGGCGCGTGCAGGGGCTGCCGCCCGAAGGCGGGCACCCGCGGCCCGTGCTCGGGGAGGCCGGGGGTGAGCGCGTCCCCGGCGGTGGGCGGCGGCGCGGCCGGGTACGGGACGGACGCCGCCCCCCGCGCCTGGCGCGGGGAGGCGATCGGCTCCCGGGAGGGCTGCGCGGGGACCTCGGTGACGGACGGCGCGGGCACGCTGCCGGAAGCCGGTGAAGGAATGCCGACGGCGGGCGGTGCGGCGGGCTCCGCCGCGGAGCCGGCGGGCGGTGCGGGAATCCCGGCCGTGGCCGCCGGCGTCTCGCCCGCCGCCACGTCCCCGACGGGGGTGTCCTCGTACCCGGCGGGGCCGGTACTGTCGCGCTCCGCGCCCCCGGTGCGCCCCGCGGAGGGGCGGCTCCACCATTTCGCCTTCGGCCCGCTGGGCTTCCCGTCGTCCATGCTCTCCCCGCCACTGGCCTCCGCACGCCCCCGCGGGGGCGTTCCTGCCGCGAATTCAACCAGGTTCGCGATTCCCTGCGCAGGTGTCCCCGGTCAGCGCAGAGGGGAGAGAGACATCGCCCGGTCGTGGACGGCCGGTGGGGCCGAGGCCGTCACGGCGGGCGCGGCGGTCACCGGGTCAACGGCCGCGCCGAGGGCGGCCGAGAACAGCGGACCGGCGTCGGTCGGACGTATCAGCGGGGGGACCGCCACGTTCAGCACCGGGAAGGCGAGCGTGGGCCCCGCCGGAGCGGTGGTGCCCAGCAGTGAAGGCGCGGAGGCGAGCACCGGCCTGGCGGATGCCGACGGCACCGCCGCCGGTGTGCCCGGTCCGGCATCGGCCGAGAGGGCGCCGCCGCGGCTCCGGGCGGCCGCCGCAGCGCCCCCGGTGCGCGGTTCGGCGTCGAGCGGGGCCGTGGTGGGGCCGGCCCCCTCCGCGCTGAGCGACGTGTCGGGGCCGTAGTCGAGCGGCAGGGTGCCACCGAGCGCGATGGCCGCCAGGGAGACCGCGCCGGCGGCGGCGAAGGCGAAGCGCCGGGCCCGCCAGGGGGAACGGTCGGCTTCGCGGCCGGCCCCGTGGACGCGGAAGACGGAGTCCGACGGGCCTCCGGGCAGCACGGCGGCCGAGCCGTGCGCGGTGGGCAGGTAGCCGAAACCGCCGGGATACTGGCTGCCCGGGCCGGCCTCCGCACGTTCGCCCGGGTGCTGGAGCACGGGGAAGACCCCCTCCCCGAACCGCCTGCCGCCTCCGAAGGGGCCGCCTCGGCCTCCGTCGTCGTCGCCGGTGCCGCCGGGAAGGCCCTGCAGCCGGGCGAGGAAGCCCTCCGACGGGGACGGTGGTGCGGCGGTGGCGAAGGCGCTCTTCAGGCGTCGCTGCGCGTCGGCCTCGGCCTTGCACCTCGAACAGGTGGCCAGGTGGGCGAGCACCCGCTCACGGGCATCATGTTTGAGCTCACCGTCGACAAGCGCGGCGAGCCGGTCCCCCAGGTGCTGCTCCGCGGGGGTGGGACCTGTGCCACTCACGCCGTTCCCCCCTCCCCCGCCAGCACCGCGTCCGCCAGGGAGCGCTGCTCCGCGCGGGCCGCGGGCGAACGGTGCTGGAGTGCCTTGCGCAGGTGCGACCGGCCGCGGTGGATGCGGCTGCGCACCGTGCCGAGCTTGACGCCGAGTGTCGCGGCGATCTCCTCGTACGAGAGCCCCTCGATGTCGCAGAGCACGACTGCCGCACGGAACTCGGGTGCGAGGGTGTCCAGCGCCTGCTGCACGTCCGCGTCGAAGTGCGTGTCGTTGAAGATCTGCTGGGGCGAGGGCTCACGGCTCGGCAGCCGCTCCGCCGCGTCGTCGCCGAGCGAGTCGAAACGGATCCGCTGCTTGCGGCGGACCATGTCAAGGAAGAGATTCGTCGTGATCCTGTGCAGCCAGCCCTCGAAGGTGCCGGGCGTGTACGTGGACAGCGATCGGAAGACGCGGACGAAGACCTCCTGCGTGAGGTCCTCGGCGTCGTGCTGATTACCCGTCAGACGGTAGGCGAGGCGGTACACCCGGCCGCTGTGCGTGCTGACGATCTCTTCCCATGAGGGCGGGGTCCACGCCTGAGAATCCGCATCAGAGGCGAAGGTCGCGGTCGGTGCGGAAACGTCGGAAGAACGGTCAGCAATGTCGGTCACGGATTTCGGCTCACCCGCCGACCTGAGAAGGCGCCGCAGCACTCCTCCCCGATCCACAGGCGCAGCCGCACCTCCCCTATCGGCTCTGGTGGTGTCCAGTGGAGCCCCTACCATAGCCACCTCGCCCGTTAGCTCCGGATAAGCCTTTATTCCCTGCTCGCGCCCGGTCTCCCGGGGCTCGGGGGGTACGTTCCGGACCCGGCCACGCGGCCCGGTCCAGGCGTTTTCCCCCGCCTCCTCCTAACGCCCGGTCCCATCTGCGGGTTCCCGGGTCCAGCCGATACAGTCACCGTTGCGCCAACTACGGGGACAGGAGAGGGTCATTACCGCCAACCGGCAGACGAGCTGGGCGTTCGCCGACGCCTTTGTCGCCGAGGAAGAAGCTCTGCTCTGGGCCCGGGACCGGGCTCACGAGACAGGGCTCCGTTCGGTGTCCCCGGGCACCGGCGCCGCTCTGCGCCTGCTCGCGGCGACGGCGGACGCCAAAGCGGTGGCCGAGATCGGCACGGGGACGGGCGTGTCGGGCATCTACCTGCTCCAGGGCATGCGCCCGGACGGCGTGCTGACCACCGTCGACCCGGAACCGGAGCGCCAGCAGTTCGCCCGCGAGGCATTCCGGGCGGCCGGTTTCGCCACGAACCGCTCCCGGTTCATCCCCGGACGCGCCCTCGACGTCCTGCCACGGCTCGCGGACGGCGGGTACGACCTCGTCTTCTGCGACGGCGACCGGCTCGAGAGCATGGACTGCCTCGCTGAATCGTTGCGCCTGCTGCGGCCGGGCGGGCTGGTCTGCTTCGAAGGGGTCTTCGCGGACGGTCGCACGATCGACTCCGCCGCCCAGCCGGCCGAGGTGCTGCGCCTGCGCGAACTGCTGCGCGCCGTGCGCGAGAGCCAGGAGCTCATGGCGACGCTCCTGCCGGTGGGCGACGGGCTGCTGTGCGCGGTACGGCGCGGCTGACGGCGCCGGACCCACGCCCCACGGCCAGCCGGGCCCACGGCCAAGGGGCAGGCCGCGGCTCA
>NZ_JBEXWB010000096.1:0-18334 GCF_040629645.1 Streptomyces sp. NPDC005899
GGGCTCCTCGTCGGCATCCTGCCCTCCGCCCCCTTCACCGCCGCCACCACCACCCTCGCCCCCGGCGACACCCTCCTGCTCTACACGGACGGCCTGACCGAGGCCCGGGTCGGACAGGGCGAGGACCGTACTGCCCTGTACGGGGACGAAGCGCTTCGCGCGTTCACCGCCGGTCACGCCGGCCGCTCCCCACAGGCGGTCATCGAGGCCCTGACGGGCCTGCTGGACGACTTCGGTGGCGGCCTCGACGACGACACAGCCCTGCTCGCCCTCGGCGTTCCCGCCGTCGGCCTCACGAGGAACAACGTGGAATGAGCCCGCTGCAGATCATCACCCGAGACGCCGTCACCGGTCCCGTACTGGAGATCGTCGGCGAACTGGACTACGACACGGCCGCGGAGCTGCGCGAACGACTCGCCGCGGTCACCCTCCGACCGGGCCAGCGCCTCGTGCTGGACCTGGGGAGCATGCGGTTCTGCGACTCCAGCGGCATCGCCGCACTGATCGCCGCACGCAACCACGCCCAGGCCCACCGGGCGGACGTCGCACTCGCCGCAGTGCCCGCCCACACCCTGCGCGTCCTGCGCGTCGTCGGTCTCGACCAGGTCTTCTCCCTCCACTTCGAGGGGGAAACGGCCGCCGGGACCTGAACCGCCGACCGGATCGCCGGAACACCGCCCCGCTGTCCCAGGGACTACTCCGCTGCCACGATGCGCTCGACGGCAGCGGTCACCAGCCGGTCGCGCTCCGCCTCCGTGAAGACGTCCGGCAGGGTGAGCTGCTCGACGATCAGCCAGTTCAGCGTGAGTATGAGCAGTTTGACGGCCATGGCGTCGCCGGGGAGCCCCGAGGCCTCGTGATAGGCGACGTTGGCGTCGACGTCGGCCCGCACGCGCTCGGTGAGCACCTTGCGCAGTTCGGGACGCCGGGTGGCCTCGAGGCGAAGTTCGAGCAGGGCGAGGTAACCCGTGCGGAAGGAGGCCACGCGTGCGACGAGCTCACGCATCAGTTCCGCGTAGACCTCCCGGTCGCGGCCGGCCGCCCGCTGGCGGGCGATCGTGTCCTCGCCCGGCCGCAGCCGCTCGTACACGCGGGCGCCGGCCTGGGTGAGCAGGCTGTCCCGGCCGGCGAAGTAGTTGGACGCGGTGCCCACGGGCACAGCAGCCTCGAGGTCCACCGCCCGGAAGGTCAGGCCCCGGGCGCCTTCCCGGGCCAGGACCTCGATCGCCGCATCGACGAGGGCGGCACGCCGCTCGTCGTTCCGTCTCACCATCGGCACCACTCCATGCGTAGTACTACGTCCGGACCACGTCGGGCAGAGTACTACCGCCTGGCCGGCGCTTCGCCCCGTACGGGGTCAGAGCGGCCGGAGACGGGTGCGCAGGAGACAGAACTCGTTGCCCTCCGGGTCGGCCAGGACGTGCCAGCTCTCCGTGCCGCTCTGGCCGACGTCGGCGGGCCTGGCGCCGAGAGCGAGGAGCCGCTCCAGCTCGGCGTCCTGGTCGCGGTCGGTCGCGTTCACGTCGATGTGCAGCCGGAGCTTCCCGGCCCGCGGCGCACCGGAGGGGCTGAGGACGATCGTCGGCTGGGGGCCGCCGAAGCCGACGTCGGGTGGCCCGATCTCGATGCTTCCGTCGTCCTCCCGGCCGAGTTCGGTGTAGCCCAGGACCGCACCCCAGAACGCGGCGAGCCGCTCCGGGTCGGCGGCTTCGATGACCAGCTCACTGATGCGGCATGCCATGCACGCAGTGTACGAGGGCGGCCCCGGGAGAAGAGCCCGCGGCCCGCGAACCGGGGAGGGTCGACGGCCCGGAGAGCCCGCCCCCGCGGACCGGCCGACGCGACCGCTGTGATGTCCGGCCCCGTCGACATACGTGGACCGTGGCTTCCGTCGTGGGCTTCGACGTCGAACTGCTCGTCATCGAGCAGCTCGTGCACCGCCCGGTCGTCCGGAGGATCGCCTCCCTGCGGAGGGGGTCAGGCGTCCTGTCGGCTCCGCGCCACCTCGCGGACCCGTCCGCGGACGAGGAACCAGCCGCCGACCAGTGCCGCAGCGATCACCGGCAGGAGCGTGACAGTCGTCCGGCCGACGCCGCCGCCCCACCACATGAGGCACGCCACGCCGACGAGGAACAGCAGGGTGACGATCTGCGTGTACGGAGCCCAGGGCAGCCGGTAGGCAGGCCTGGTCACCCGGCCGTTCCGGGCGCGGTGCCAGAAGACCAGGGAGCAGAGCATGATCATGCCCCAGGTGCCGAGGATGCCGATGGAAGCGAAATTCAGCACGATCTCGAACGCCTGGCCGGGCACCACGTAGTTCAGCGCGACGCCCAGCACACCGAAGCCCGCCGTCAGCAGGATGCCGCCGTAGGGGACCTGCCCCTTGTTCATGAGGCCGGTGAAGCGCGGTGCGCTGCCCGCCAGGGCCATCGAGCGCAGGATGCGGCCGGTGGAGTAGAGGCCGGAGTTGAGGCTGGACAGGGCGGCCGTCAGCACGACCAGGTTCATCACGCCGGCCGCGCCCGGTACACCCAGCTTGTCCATGACGGTGACGAACGGGCTCTGGTCACCGGAGTAGGCGGTGTAGGGCAGCAGCAGGGCGAGGAGCACGACCGAACCGACGTAGAACAGTCCGACCCGCCACATGATCGAGTTGATCGCCCTGGGCATGATCTTCTCGGGGTTCTCCGTCTCGCCCGCGGCGACGCCGCAGAGTTCGACGGAGGCGTAGGCGAAGACGACGCCCTGGATCACGAGCAGCATCGGCAGTGTGCCGACGGGGAAGACACCGGTCTCCGACACCGTCGACAGACCCGGTGTGTGGCCGTCCACGGGATGCTGGGTGACGACGAGGAAGATGCCGACCAGCATGAAGGCGACCAGGGCGGCCACCTTGACGATCGCGAACCAGAACTCCATCTCGCCGAAGTACTTCACCGAGATGAGATTGGCCGTGAGCACCACGGCGAGCGCGATCAACGCGAGGATCCACTGCGGGACGTCGCTGAACATGCCCCAGAAGTGCGCGTACGTCGCCGCGGCGGTGATGTCCGCGATCGCCGTGGTCGACCAGTTGAGGAAGTACAGCCAGCCCGCCGCGAAGGCGCCCTTCTCACCCATGAACTCGCGGGCGTAGGAGACGAAGGCGCCGGACGACGGGCGGTACAGGATCAGCTCACCGAGCGCGCGCACGACGAAGAACGCGAAGACACCGCAGACCGCGTAGGCGATGGCGAGCGAGGGGCCGGCGTCGGCGAGCCGCCCGCCCGCACCCAGGAACAGTCCGGTGCCGATCGCCCCACCGATGGCGATCATGTTGATGTGGCGGGACTTGAGGTCCTTGCTGTAGCCGGCGTCGCCGGCATCCACGTGCGGGGAGCTCGCTGCCGGTGCGGCAGAGGCGAGCTGATCGGCTGCTGTGATGCTGCCGTCACTCATGAGTGGGGTTCGCCTTTGTGAGGGGAAGATGGCCGGTCCCGGCCGGGCCCGTGGGGGAGGGGCCCGTCTATGGCTCGAAGGCACACGGTCAGGAACCCTGTGATTCTGGCAGTGGGGTGGGCCGTACGAAAACAAATCTGAGGTTTTCCAGAGGTTTGAGCCTGGTAAAGCAAATGCCCATGCATGCGGAGGGCGGAGGGCGGAGGGCGGAGGGCGGAGGGCGGAGGGCGGAGGGCCGGGACGGCTGGGAGGCCGGAACGCCCTGGCGTGGCGTGGCGAGGCCCTCACGCGAGACCCGGGCCCGCGGTCCGCGCCCGCACCGGTACCCGCCGCGCCGCCGCGGGCTCGGACGGCTACGGGCTACGGGAGGGGCTCCCGGATCCGGCGTCCGGCCGGCAGGTCCTGATGGACGAGATCCAGGTCAGAGGACGAAGACGCTCCCGGCGGTCTCGGAGTGGTACGTCACACCGGGACGGAGGAGCTCCTCCACCGGTCCCGTGCAGTCGGGACCGGAGTGAACCTCGGCGATGGCGTCGGTGTGGTTGGTCACCGACGACGGGTACCGCTCGACCGGATAGCAGCCGGACGGGTCCTTGTGCTCGGCACCGTTGACGGTGAGCACTCCTTCGGCCGCGTACGCGGAACCGCTGACCGTGAGGGCCAGTACCGCGGCGGCCGCGAACGCCCCGAGGGCCGTGGTGGCGGTAAGTCGTCTCATGCGACTGTCCTTCCGTGTCGCGAGCCGCCTCTGCGGCGCCCCGCTGTCGTCACGCGGAGTATCCCCCGGGAAGCGGAAGGTGAGTCCCGTGGCGACGTGCGGAAGACGGTTTTCCGACGAGCGCGGGCCGCGACTTGCCGGACGGGAGACTCACTTCCGGACCGGACACCGGGACGGCATCGGGACGAGGCGCGAACCGCGCGAGGAGTGTGGGCCGTCCGCGCCGGGGAGTGGCCCGGCGCGGACGACCGTGGGCGGCGGGCCCGCCCCGTCATCCGCTGCTCGGCACCCTCCCCGGACCGGTGCCGTTCGCCGCCGGCTCCGGGTCGGCGGGTGGAGTCGCCGCGCGCCGGGGGAGCAGCAGCGGGGTCGCCAGCAGGAAGACGCCGGCCAGGCCGATGGCCGTACGCGGGCCGAGCAGGCCGCCCAGCACACCCCAGAGGGCCGTCAGCAGCGCGGTCGATGCCTTGGCCGTCACCGCCCAGGCGGACAGTGTGCGGGTGACCCGGTCGGACGCGGTGTACTGGAGGCGGTAGGTGGCGTGGACGGGGTTGAAGACGCCGCAGCAGAAGATGAGTCCCGTCTCGACGCCCATCACCAGGAGCAACCCTCCGGTGCCCGGCCCCAGGAAGGCCAGGCCGACGGGCCACAGTGCGCGCAAGGCCCCGGAGACGACCAGCACCCGGTGCTGCCCGTACCGGGCCACGAGCGGCCGCGCCAGCAGTGAACCGAGCAGCCCGCCGATCGAGGGGGCGGCGAAGGCGAGCCCGTACTGCCACGGTGCGAACCCGAGGCGGCCCAGCATCAGGACGGCCAGCAGCGGCGAGGTGGCCATCACCAGAGCGTTGAACAACGTGGTGTTCCAGAACAGCCGGCGCAGCATGGCGTCCGCGAGGATGAACCGCCAGCCGTCGAACAGGTCCTTCGTGCGCATGCGCGCGACGTCCCGCGGCTCGGGCGGCGGTTCCGTCCCACCCGCCGCGCGGATACCCATGGCCGAGAGGAGGTAACTGGCCGCGTCGGCGAGCACGGTCACCATCGGGCCGAGGAGCCCGATCGCCGCGCCGCCCAGGGGTGGTCCGACGATCGTCGTGGCCCACGCCGTCGACTCGAACCGGGCGTTGGCGACGAGCAGATCATCGGCCGCCAGCAGGCTCTTCACGTACGCGCCGGAGGCGGCGCGGAAGGTGATGTCGGCGCCCGCCACCACCGCCGACACCAGCAGGAGCTGGAGGAAGGTGAGCGCTCCGAGCGCGAACGCCGCCGGAACCGTCAGCAGAGCGGCGCACCGCGCCAGGTCCGCCGCGACGAGCACGGGCCGTTTGCGGCGGAACTCCACCCACGGGCCGAGCGGCACGGCGACGGCCGCGCCCACCGCGGCCGCCACGGAGGACAGCGCGGCGACCTCGGCAGGTCCGGAGTCCAGTACCCGGACGGCGATCAGCGGGAACGCCCCGAAGGCGAGCCACGTGCCGAGGGCACTGGTTCCGTACGCTGCCCACAACCACCCGAACTGCCGCCCCAGCCGCTGCCCGAACGGACGGTCCGGCCCGGTCACGCGTCGCTTGCCCATCTCACCTCGCCCACCCACCCGCACCACCAGTACGGGGCCGGCTGCATACAACCGAGCCCTGTGCACCCGGGTCAAACAACCGCAGAGCCACCTGCCCACAACCAGAGGTTGTTCCCCTAGGCTGGTGGCATGGACCTCGACACCGTCCGGACCTTCGTCACCGTCGCCGAGGCACGGCGGTTCCAGGAAGCCGCCACCGAGCTGGCGATCACCCAGCAGGCCGTGTCGAAGCGCGTCGCGGCGCTGGAGCGGGGCCTCGGGGTGCGGCTGTTCACCCGCACTCCACGCGGTGCCGAGCTGACCATCGACGGGCAGGCGTTCCTGCCTCACGCGCGGGACATGCTGCGGGTGGCCGAGCGCGCGGTCGCGTCGGTGCGCCCCGGCACGCGTCCGCTGCGCGTCGACGTGATCGCGTCACGGGGTGCGGCGTCGGGCGTGATGCACGGCTTCCACCGCGCCTGCCCCGACGTCGAACTCGACGTGGTCATGCTGCTGGACATCGAGACGGCCGTCTCCGCCATCAGGTCCGGTGCGATCGACGCCTCGTTCCGCGCCGTCGCCGCCCCCGGCCGGCCCTTTCCCGACGACATCGCGAGCGCCCGTGTCCTCGACGAGCCTCTCGAGCTCCTCACCGGCCCCGCCCACGCGCTGGCGGGTGCCCGGTCGGTGACCGTCGCCCAGCTCGCCGGGCACCGGATCTGGATGCCCGGCATCAGGCCCGGAACCGAGTGGGCCGCCTACTACGACGACCTCGTCTCGGAGTTCGGGCTCACCATCGAGGCGACCGGACCCAACTTCGGCTCCGACGTACTCCTGGACACAATCGCCGACACACCGGCGCTGGCCACCTTCATGGGTGGCCGGACCCGTCTCGTCCGGCCCGCCGGCCACGGCCTGCGCCGCATCCCCGTGACCGATCCCACGCCTGTCTACCCGCACTCACTCCTGTGGCACCGGGACAACCCCCACCCCGCCCTGGCGACGCTCCGCGCCCACCTCGCCGCCATGACCCCCGGCCACGACACCGCCGGGACCTGGACGCCGGGCTGGGTGCTTCCCGACTGAGCTGGGAGGCGCTGTCCCGCCGAGCGCCGAGAGGCCTGCGAGGACGAGCGGCCGGCCGGCGGCCGCCCCCGTCCTGCGACCTCCCACGCGGGCCCCGGCAGGACGGGCACCGACGGCGGCCGACGGCCCTGGGCCGGGCCGTGCCGTCCCCGGTGGTCTCAGGCGCCCGGGAGGAAGAGGCAGAAAGGATGGCCGTGCGGGTCGCGGAGGACTCGTACATCCTCCTGGGGCTGATGCTCCTCCAGCGTGGCGCCCAGGGCGCACGCCCGTGCCGTCTCCGCCTCCAGGTCGTCGACCCGCAGGTCGAGGTGCGCCTGCATCTGCTGTGTGCCCGGCAGCTGAGGCCAGACCGGGGGAGTGTGGTCACTCTCCAACTGGAAGCTGAGGCCGGGACGTTCCTGTTCCGGAGCTCTCAGCCGGACCCACTCCGGTTCACGCTCCACCTCCTCCCAGCCGAGCAGGGCGCGGTAGAAGTCGGCCAGTGCGGGCGGGTCGGGAGTACCGAGGACAAAGGCGCCGAGTGTCGTCGTCATGACTCCAGCGTTGCCCCGGTGCCCGCCCTCATGCATCCGCGTCCCACGCCCCGACGCGTCTCCCGGCAGCCCCCGCCCGGTACGGCGGCGCCCGTGCCGTTCCTGGGCAGACGGCGCAGGCGGACACTTCGCCCGGTCGCATGAACGCGCCCATCGTGGGCATCCGGAAGGTCCACCACTTGGAGGCATCATGACCATGACGCAGCAGGGACCCGCATCGGGGACGGAGGAGAGACCTTGCGTCACCTGCGGAGTAAGTGGGACGAACACGCATCCGGAACCGGCCGAAAGTGCCCGCGAACGCGTCAACCGCCGGTGGAACGAGCTCCTTCAGGAAACGCGCGTCGCTCAGACGGGTGTGCAGATCCTGTTCGGCTTCCTGCTGAGCGTGGCCTTCACCCCGATGTTCCATGACCTGGGCACCTTCGAGCGTGCCGTCTACGTCACCACCGTGGCCCTCGGCGCGACGGCCACCGCCTCGCTCATAGCCCCCGTGTCCATCCACCGCTTCCTGTCCGGCCAGCGCATGAAGGACGAGGTGGTGGAGGCTGCCGGCCGGCTGATGATCTGCGGGATGGTGCTGCTCGCCCTCACCATCGGGTGCACGCTTCTGCTCATCCTCTACGTGGTGGTGCCGGGGCCGCTCGCCATCGCGCTCGTGGGTGGCGTCATGGTGTGGTTCTGCCTCAGCTGGTACGTGCTGCCACTGCTGCTTCGCCGACGTGCGACCCGGCGCCCTGACGACCGGTGCGAGCACGAGACGCCGGGCACTTCCTCCTAGCCCCGAGCCCCGCGGTGCCGACAAGCACATTCGCCCCGCGGCCGTCGGCGCCGCGGGGCGAAAAACGTTTCGGCGGGGCCGTCCTGCGCGCCTCGGGCCGGTCAGCGGTGTTCGCGCGGGACGGCTGACGCCGCCCAGGCTCCCGCGCCGCCCGCCCGCAACGCCTCTCCCGCCCGGCGAACGGCCGGGGCGCGCTGCCGACGTCGATCAGCGCGCCCGGACTACAGGACCCCACGCGGTCGGTACGACTTCCGGCCGCCAGCGCCCGGACCGCGGATTCCCGTCCGCGGCTCACCGCTGGGGGGCGGCAGCCTCCTCGACGCCGGCCCTGACCCGCAGGACTGCGCCGGCACCGGTGATCTCCAGGAGGCGCCGGAGCTGGGGCCCCGGAGCCGCCACGGTCAGGGCACCGGTCCGGTGGGTGAGGATGAGCAGATTGAGCAGGGACGAATCCGCGAAGGTGATGCCGGAGGCGTCCAGGACCACGTGCGGATGAGCCTCGGCCGCGGCGGACAAGGCCTCCGCCAGGGGTGGGACCGAGTCCATGTCGCAGGGACCGTGTGGAGCGACGACCCAGGCCCCGTGCCGTGCGTACTGCACCACCACCGGGCGTACCGGAACGCGCGGCCGGCCGGTCGTGCGCACGCTGGTCGTGCCGGCCCCACCCGCGCACGTCGTCGTGGCGGTCTCGCGCTTCGACACTTACGGACCCTCCTGCGCTTACTCATGCCATCAATTACACGAAAAGTATGTCACGTAGTCGATTACCGGCAAGCGTCTCCCCCTAAAATGGGGACATGCCTGGAGCACCCGAATCCCACACCGGATGGACGTTCGTCACCAACCACGCGCGCGTGCTGGCAGCCATCGCCGACGACCCGCACGTCCGCATCCGCGACATCGCCGCCCACTGCCGGCTCACCGAGCGCGCCGTCCAGCGCATCATCTCCGACCTGGAGCGCGCCGGTTACCTCTCCCACACCCGTGAGGGGAGGGCGAACACCTACCGCATCCAGCCGGACAAGGTGCTGCGGCACCCGGCGGAGGCCGGTCTCTCCGTCGCGTCGCTGCTCTCCCTGCTCGTGCAGGACGAGAGCGACCACGGCAGGAAGCCGGTCTCCCGGTAGCCACGCCCGGAAGCCGGGAGAGGTTCAGTGCGGCGTCATGGCACTCTCCGGCGCTTCGAACCACTGCTCCAGCGCTTCCGGCAGTCCGGCCGTAGGCGTCCGTGCCTCCGGCCCCGCGTCGGCCGCCCAGGCCGTGAAGCCGTCCGGGCGCACCAGGACGGCCGCCAGTTCCGGACGTGACGGGCAGGCCGCGGTCAGGACGCCGACCCGGCCGGCGTACCCCGCGGCCACGGCGCGGACCGCCGGGTCGTCGGTGAGGTCGAGCAGGAGCGCCCGGCCGTCGTGGAGGTGGTCGGCGAGGCGCCCGCCGTCGGCGAGTACGAGGTCCGGGGCGCTGCGGCCGGTCAGCGGGTGGCCGCCCGGAAGGTCGTACCGCACGCCCGCACTGTTGAGCCGGGCGGTGAGGTGGGTCGTACCCGCCACCGTTCCCGCCATCTCGGTGAGGATCTCACGCAGGGCCCGCGACTGCGGGTCGGGACGCATGGCCGCGACCTGCGACCGGGTCCAGTCCAGGATGCCCGCGCCGACCGGATGCCGCTCGGTGGTGTAGGTGTCCAGCAGGCTCTCGGGAGCCCGTCCGCCGATCACCGAGGCGAGCTTCCAGCCCAGGTTCATCGCATCCCCGATCCCGAGGCTCAGCCCTTGGCTCCCGAAGGCGGAGTGCACGTGCGCGGCGTCGCCCGCCAGCAGAACACGGCCCCTGCGGTACTCGGTGACCTGGCGGGCGTGGTCGGTGAAGCGGGTCGCGGTCCGCACCGCGGCGACGGTGACGTCCACGCCGGACACCCGGCGCAACCGCGCCTGGAGGTCCTCGGCGGTGACCGGTGACTCCCGGTCGGCCGGCGGGCCGTCGAACTCGACGGTGACGACGCGCCCCGGCATCGGCCCGTAGGCGTACACACCGAGGTCCGTCGCGGTCCAGCCCACCTGCAGGTCCTCGGCGCCCGTCATCTCCACGACCGCCTGGTGGCAGGTGATCTCGGGCTCCGTGCCGGGGAACGCGAACCCCGCGCACTTGCGCACCGCACTGCGCCCCCCGTCGCAGCCCACGAGCCAGCCGGCGCGTATCACCCCGCGGTCCGTCCGCACGATGACCGCCCCGGCCTCCGTGTCGAGACCGGTCAGCTCCACTCCCCGGCGCACGTCGGCGCCGAGCTCCCGTGCCCGCTCCCCGAGCAGCCGCTCGATCACCTGCTGCGGTACGAGAGCGACGTCGGCGGCGGGTCCGGCGTCGGCCAGGCCCGGCGCCGTACGGTCGACCAGGTCGGCGCGCAGCATGATCCCGGCGAAGTGCCCGACGAAACCGAGACCCCGGCCCGGTGCCCCGTCCCCGTACGTGCCGTCGCGCTCGCGCATGAACGCGTGGAAGCGGTCCATCGCCTGCCGCTGCACCTCGGCAAGCGCGGGCAGCATGCCCCGCCGGTAGAGCGCCTCGGCGCCGGGCGTGGTGATCGCCCCGCCCTTGATCGTCGAATCCACTTCCGTGAGGCGCTCCAGGACAGCCACCCGCGCGCCTCCGAGCCGGAGTTCACAGGCCAGCATCAGTCCGACCGGGCCGCCTCCGGCCACCACTACGTCATAGTCCATGGCAACACTATGACGAGGAGTCAAAACGGGCCTCACACCGCCCTGAGCAGCCACAACGGTCGCCACCATGTCAAGGGGCGACACCGGGTGGAGAGCGGCGGGCGAGCCGTCCGCCCGCCACCCGCCCCGGTCGGCGCACCCGCCCGCGGAGCCACCCGTACGAAGAGGTACCCGGCGGCCGGCGCCGAACGGCGTGCGTACCGCTGGACCGGCGACCGCGGCCAGCCGGCGGCCCGGGCACCCCTCCCCGCACGTGGGGGCGCGAGCCCGCTCTCACCGATCGGCTGCGTGGTCCGGCGACCAACCGTGGTGGACCAGCTGGTCCGGGCCGCCGCGCGTCGCGCCGGGAGGGTAGCCGGTGAACGCGCTGCCGCCCTGGGCGTACGGCAGGTAGTGCGCGGCTTCTTGCTGGCCTGTCCCGGAGTCGACGGCCGGGGGCTGCCACGCATGGTTCATGCCCGCGCTCGGCCCGAGGGCACGCTCGTAGTCGTGGACCATCCGGGAGGAGGCGGAAGCCTCCGCGGACCGCCGGTGGCGGCCCCCGTCGCGGCGTACTTGCACGAGTCGACCCTCGGCGTACAACTGCTGCGCGCGGGTGACCAGTTGGGTGAGCCCGATGCCGAGCTGCGAGGCGAGCGTGGCGGCGTCCACGCCCTTGTTCCAGCCGTCCACGAGGAAGGAGTCCCGGACGCGTGACCAGTCCTCCACCCGGGGCCCGGCGGTCGCCACTCCTGTCGGCCGGCGGGGTGGCGACTGTTCGAGGCGGGGCGCCGGGACGGGGGCCCGCGGGGAAGCCGGACGTGCCGCGACGGCGGGGCTGCTGTCGGCGGCCGCGGGCGTGGAGTCACCGTCGCCGGTGGCCACCTCCGACTCCCCGCCGGTGTCCGGGGCGTCGGCCGGCGCTCGCGTGAGCAGCGCACCGGCGAGCGAACGGGCGTCCGTCTTGCCCACGGTACGCCGGGCGAGCCGCACCTCGCGCTCGTTCAGTCCCAGCAGCTCTGCGACAGCTGCATCGCTACCCACAGTGACGGCGAAAGCGGCAAGAGTCCTTGCGCGTTCCGCTTGGGCGCCGTCGAACACCGACTGGGCCTCGCGTACTCGGTCGTCCGCACCGCAGAAGGCGTCGGCCAGAACCGCATGCCGCCTCCACATCTCCCTGGCTTCCACGGTCGATCAACGCCGGAGCGGCTGAATAGCACCTGTCAGAAGGCCGGAACAACCCGATTGGACCTGCGAAGTCACATCGGCAGAAGATAGTGCAGGAGCATGTTCCCGACCGTTCGTGCTCTTGCGAAGAGCCGGCCCCTCCTCCGGCGGCCGTGCTGTCAGAGGGTCAGGATGGCCTGCAGATGGAGCATCCGCAGCGTCCGCTCCGTCTCCTCCTGGTGATGCCGGTAGGAAGTCAGCCGGAGCCACTCGGGATCCGGCATGCCGGGCAGAGCGTTGCCCCGAGCCGCCCAGCGCCTGAGCAGTTCCTCGTAGATGGGAGCCTCCTCCCGGCCGGGAAGAGCTGCCGAAACTGCCGCCCGCGGCCGCGACACGGGGCGGTTCTCAGCAGCCCGAGGGGTGGGGAGCCCTTGTGCCCGTCTCGGCGGGGGCGCCCACGTGAGGGACAGATAGCCGGTGCCCGCCACCGTCGGAGCGTCAGATGTACTCATGGCGTGAGAAACGAACGCCCGCCGCACTCGTCACTGTCTGCGTGACCGGCCAGCACGGCGGGGACCCGCGAGTGCCGGTCGCTGCGGCCGGGGCCGCCGCTCGTGCGTCCTGAAGTCGTGAGCCGGTGAGCCGGTGGGCCGGCGGTCAGGAGGGAAGCCCTCCGCCTGTACCCCGTGGGGTGGAGCCGGCCGGGACGGACTCCACCTCGCGGGGTAGGGGTTCGGTCCGGATGGACGACTTCTCGGCGTGCCCGATCCACAAAGGGGGGGGCATGACGCCGAAGATCCTGCGCCGGCCCCCGTCGGCCGGTGATACCGAGCGGCCCGTTCCCCGTCGGGTGGCGACCCTGGCCTACGCGCTTCCTCTGTTACTGCTGCCGTCGTGTCTGTGGCGGTTGCCCTTCGTCCCGCACTTCGACATGGGGCAGGTCCAGGAGGACGGCATGCCGACCTACTGGATCAGCATCCCGTACGTCCTCGGGCTCAGCGTGCTGCCGGAAGCGCTCGCTCTCCTGACCACCGGACTGGTCAGGGGCTGGGTCGAGGTGGTGCCGCGCTGGATCCCGTACATCGGTGGCAGACGCGTCCCGCCCATGGCGGCCACCGGCCCGGCCGTCCTCGGCGGCCTGATCCTCACCCTGCTGTTCACCGCCGTGCCGATCGGCAACGGGCGAAGGATCGCCCTGTACGGCGTCATCGACACCGTCGCATACACCGACGACGCCTGGCAGGTGCTCGCTACGGTGTGTGTCACCCCCCTCGCCGCGTGGGGGCCGGTCACCATCGCTCTCGCGGTCGCCTACCACCGCCGCCGCCCAATTCCCGCCGTCACCGCTTGAGGCCGCCCGGCCGAACACCTGGCTGCCGGCACGCCCCGGCCACCGCGAGGCCGCCCTCGCCGAAGCGCGGACCCGCGAGTACCCGCGTGGTACCGCTCGTCCGGAAGCTTTGTGGCGGCAGGTCAGCCAGGCCCGAACGCACCTCCTGTGCGGCGCGGCATGGGACGAGCTCCCCGAACCACGTGCCCGTGGCGGGGTCCGTCGCGGCGTGCCGGGCCTCTCCGGCAGCCACACAGCTCCCGCTGCCCGGCTCGCGCAGGCATACCGGACCACTTCAGTGTTCCTCTCCTGGAGACACGCTAAAAACTGTGCCGCTCGTAGTAGACATTGGATGGTGGTGTGGTTATGGTTTCTCACGTAGTCAGGAAAACAGCAGGGCCCGGCAGGGACGAACTGCCGGGCAGCGGTGAACGAAGTACGCAGGTCGGTGCGGTGGTGGAGTTCCGAAGCCGGGTTTGTTGCAGGAAGGCGACGGGACTGGCGGCCGGACCGGGCGGCCCGCGGTGATCAGGGGCCGCCGCACAGCAGTGGGTACGACCCGACGGCAGCAGTGGTTCGGTGGGTCCTCGGTGAAGGCGTCGGCTGCCGGCGCGCGCACCGGGCAGTTCGGCAGTGGTGCTCCGAGCTGGAGCGGACGCGGTAGGAACGCGGGCCGTCTGCCGAAGAAGGTGGTGCTGGTCCAGGCCACCGGTTGTCCGCAGTGCCGGTCAAGCACGTGGCCGGTACAGAGGAAGAGACGGAGGAGTGACACGCCATCAGGATCGCCCGGGCGGACGTCGTGAGCCCGGGTACCGCAGGACATCGACAGTGAGGTGGTCTCCGGTCAAGCAAACGCGATCCCCGCGCTCCCGACGACATCTCCGTCGGGGCGGCGGAAGAACAGCGTCGGCGCCTCGCCAGGGCCGCCGGCAGATGGTGTAGCAGTCCCTTCGGGCCCCGGTGGCGCTCAGCACCGGGGCCCCTCCACGTTCCACTCAGCAGCGAAGTGGCCCGAAGTCCGGTCCCCGCGCCGTGGACACGTGTCTCCTCAGGCCGGTCAGGCCAGGATTTCCACGTAGCCGTCCGCCCCGTGCACACGGATCGTCTGTCCGTCCCGGATCAGCCGGGTGGCCTGACCCACGCCCACGACGGCCGGCAGGCCGTATTCACGTGCGATCACGGCCCCGTGGGTCATCAGGCCGCCCACCTCCGTCACCAGGCCGGCGATCCCGACGAACAGCGGGGCCCAACTGGGATCCGTGAACGTCGTGACCAGGATGTCGCCCGCCGCCAGGTCGGCCTGCGCCATGTCATGGATCACCCGGGCTCTGCCCGTGACGGTCCCGGCGGAGACCGGCAGGCCGGTCAGGGCGCCCACCGGTACGTCGTCGCGCCGGTAGGACCCGGTCACGGCCTCACCGTCCGATGTGAGCACCCGCGGCGGGGTGAGCGCGTGGTACGACCTGAACGCGTCCCTGCGCCGCTGGACGAGCGGGTCGTCCACCTGCTTCGTCCGCACCACGTCCCGGAACTCCTGGAACGTGAGGTAGAAGACGTCCTCCTTCCGGGGAAGCACGCCGGCCTCCACGAGGCGCTCGGCCTCTTCCAGAAGGGCCTGCTTGTAGACGTCGTAGCGGCTGACCACGCCGTACTTGGGATACTCCCGGTACCCGACGAAGGTCCTGACCCGGTCGATCATCCGTTTGGTCTCGTCGGCCTTCCGGTCCCCGTCAGGCAGGGCCCGCACGCGTGACAGCACGTCCTGTTCCTTCGCCCACGCCTTCTGCCGCCCTTGCTCGAAGCGCCGTCCGGCGGCTCCCGGCCCGGAGTTCCGGACGTGGTCGAGGATCACCGGAACGAGCGTCGAAGGGCGCTCGCGCCAGCGCGGCCTCGTGATGTCGATCTCTCCGACGCAGCGCATCCCGTACCTGCCGAGGTACGCCTCGATGGCGTCACGCGCTTCGGTTCCCCCCGCGACCTCCCCCAGTTCCTCCAGGAAACCGTCATCCTGCACGCCCCGCAGAAAGGCGACCACTTCCGGTCGGGGGCGGATGACGTCCGCGACGTCGAGCAGCGCCAGCCCCATCTCGGAGGTGACGTTGTCGGGCGCGGACAACGTGAGCGTGTCCGCCGCGTTCTTCTCGCCCAGCCACTCCCGCAGCCTGTCGTTGAGCCACCACGTGGCCTCCATCCCCGCCATGATCACCCGAAGGCTCAGCGGATCACCGAGGATGCGCTTGTGTTCCGTGAAGGCTTCCAGCAGGAAGTCGAACAGCGCCGGGCCGGTCTTCGTCCGGATGGTGCGGCGCAGGTCGGCGAGGGATGCCTGGTTGCGTTCGATCAGCTCGGTGACGACGGCCGGATCGGTCTCGATCGGGGCGGGCGCACCGGGGGCGGGGGGCCCGGCGGGACGGTCGTCCGGGAGCGGCAGGACGAAGTCGTCGCGGCCGAGCACCGTCTCCAGCGCGTCCCTGTAGAGCGGATCACCCTTGCCCACCATGTCCAGGAAGCCGGCGCGGCTCGCGGGCGAGGCCAGACGCCGGGTGGCATCGACGAACAGCCTCCCGCCGGCCTCGTGCATCGGCGCCATGGCCGTCAGCTGCCAGACGGACACGCCCAGGGGCTTCATGGGGTCGGTCATCATCTGCTGGTGCCCGACGGAGAGATAGACGTGATTGTCCCGGTCATCCACCTCGGGGACGGGGAACAACGTGGTGATCGGCCGGCTCTGCACGAACCGGAAGTCGTCGTCCACCAGGCACCATTCGACGTCCTGCGGGCTGCCGAAGTGGGCCTCGATGCGCCGTCCGAGCTCCACCAGCCGTACGGCCTGCGCATCCGTCAGCGCCGGCTGCTCCTGGTCCTGCGGGTCGACGGCCACCTCCCGTGTGCCGCCGGCCGGCAGGGCGTGCACGGCACGCCGCTTGGAGGCGATCGTCCTGGCGACGACCCGGCCCCCGCGCACGGTGAAGACGTCCGGGTTCACGGTCCCCGAGACGAGGGCCTCGCCGAGACCGAAGCCGGCGTCGACGGTGGCGACCTTCCGGTTGCCCGAGACGGGGTCGGCCGTGAACATGACGCCGGCTGCCTGCGGCAGGACCATCCGCTGGACCACCACGGCCATACGTACCGTCCGGTGGTCGATCCCGTTGCGCCGGCGGTAGACCACCGCCCGCTCGGTGAAGAGCGAGGCCCAGCACCGGCTGACGTGCCGGAGCACCGCCGCAGGGCCGACGATGTTCAGGTACGTGTCCTGCTGGCCGGCGAAGGACGCCGTGGGCAGGTCCTCCGCCGTAGCGCTGGACCGGACGGCGTAGGCGGCTCCTTCGCCGGACCGGGCGAGTGCCCGGGTGATCGCCGCCGCGAGGCCGTCCGGCACCGCCGCCTCTTCGATCGTCCGGCGGATCCGTGCGCTGAGGGCGCTGATCCCCTCCCTGTCGTCCACGTCCAGGCACGACAACTGATCGAGCTGGGTCTCGATCAACGGCGCCTGCGCCATGACGCGCCGGAAGGCTTCCGTCGTCACGCAGAAGCCACCTGGGACGCGGATGCCCGCGATCCGCGACAGAGCACCCAGGTGTGCGCCCTTCCCTCCGACGATCGCGCCCTGGGTCTCGTCAGCGTCTTCCAGATCCCACACGTACTGCTCGATCACGGTGATACCTCCCGGACAGCCGACATGCGTCGTGCTGCGTCGTACTGCGTCGTCCTGCGGTGTGCCGGTCGGCTCGCCGGCACCGCGAATTCCGTCGGACACCGATGCCGAGGGGATGCCCCGGCCCGGGTCTTGTCCCGCCCGTACGTCAGGGCCGGAGCCCACCCGGTCGGGCGGAAGCCCGCCCCCGCCCGCTGCCGGGCACCGGCGACCGCACCGTGGGATCCACCCCGGACCCGACATGTGCGCGCCCCCGCACCTGGACGACACGCGTCACAGCGCTCTCATGTCCCCAGGCCGTGGGCACCGGCCGACGATTCTGCGCCATGACCCGGGCCTTGCGGCAAGCCCCCCGGAGCGCTGTATGTTGAGAGTGGCAAGGAGTATCACTCCTTGCCTTCGCCTTTCCGGACGCACGGGTTCCCGGACGCACGGGACCGGGCGTCACGACGACGTACGACGGCGGTGTGCCGCGTAGGGCACGTCACCGATCCTGACGAACACGCGCCGATCCTGACGCACACACACCTCCCAGGCCCCGGCGACCACATGCGTGCCGGCCACGACCGCCGCCGTGACCGGCCGGAGGCCGCACCTCCCGGCCGTTGTTCCGCCGGATCGGCCTCACCGGTAACCTCCTTCGTCATGACGCGTGCCTGGGTCCTGCCGATGTCGTTCGTGGGTTGCGGAGTGCTGCTGGCGACCACGTCGGCCGTGAGGGGGGAGACCGGTTCAGCTGTCGCGCAGCTGCTGGTCTTCGTCCTGCTCGCGGGCGTGCTCTCGCCGCTGGCGTTCCCACGGTCGGTCGGTGCCGTCGAGGCGCAACGCCGCAGTGCGGTCGACGGCCGGCCGGTCGTCTACTGGCGGGCGGGCTGCACGTACTGCCTGCGGTTGCGCCTCAGGCTGGGCCGCAGTGCCCGCGGGCTGCACTGGGTCGACATCTGGCGGGACCCGGCCGGAGCGGCGGCGGTGAGGGCGGCCAATGACGGCGACGAGACCGTCCCGACCGTCGTGGTGGCGGGCCGGCCGCACGTCAACCCCGATCCGCGATGGGTGCGGGAGCAGCTTCCCGCCTCCACACGGTGAGAGGGGGGCTTCACCCGTCGCGGGCCCACACGCCCGGCAACGAGCCCGGCCTCGCCCCCGGACGGCAGGAGCGTGCGCCACGGCCGGTCGAGCCCGCCGCGGATGCCGGTAGGAGGGCCGACGCCATCAGCGCCCTGGAGACATGGCCGCGGCGGCGTGCCTCCTTTCCCGCTCGACGGCGGACCCGGCCCGACCACACGGCTCGCCCGCCCGTGCTCCGCGCAGCGCCACCCGGTGCCTCGGCGTGCGCCGGCGGTGATGCGCCAGTCGGCGGGGGACGTCCGGGCGATCAGGC